>CAYSGX010000146.1:4532-6983 GCA_964430605.1 uncultured Chitinophagaceae bacterium | reverse complement strand
CAACAGTAATATTAGTAGTGGTAACAACAGTGGCACTATTAATGAGAAGAGTGGCACTAACCGTTCAAACATTAATGTAAACGGTAACAGAAATGAGAGAATGAATAATGTTACTACCCCTGATAATAATAACACTATTCAAAGAAACAGTAATACAGGAAACAGGAGAAGTGGTGGTGGTATTAATGTAAATCCATCAACACAACCCGGCAGGCAACAACAAAATATTGAGAGAAGGCAATCATCGCCAAGTAACAATAATTTTAATTCGGCACCTTCTCAGCAACAATACAGTGCGCCTTCAATGAATCAATCTTCACCCTCAATGGGTTCGCCAAGAGGAGGAGGAAATTCAGGAGGCAGTAGTGGTGGTGGCAGTATGAGCCGGCCAAGATAATACAAGCGTTTTTTGTTGAGTTTTTAATGTTTGTTATTTGCATAAAATCATTTCAGATGAAAAGTATATTACTATCTGCAAGTTTGGTAGTTATTATAAATATCGCTACCGCACAAAATGCTTATGAAGCGTTACGCTATTCACAAACTTTTCCTTCAGGAACTGCCAGAGGGCAAGCCGTTGGCGGTGCGTTTGGCGCATTAGGTGCCGATTTAACTTCTGTAGGTATTAATCCGGGTGGATTGGGGGTTTACAGAAATTCTGAGGCTTCTTTTTCAGTGAATCTAAATGCTACAAACAGCTTATCGAATTTTGGCGGTAATAATACCGAACAAATGAAATTAAATTTCAACACGCCCAATTTTGGCGTAGTTATAAATAAGATGTATGAAGATAAAAGAGGCAATAAAGGCAGGGGCAAATGGGTTGCGCTGAACTTCGCATTTTCGCTTACGCAACATGCCAATTTTAATACAAAAAGATTTTATGAAAATAATGTTGATGCACAATCTTTATTGCCCGAATTAGCTTTGGAATTAAATGGTTTAAGACCCGGAAATATTGATTATGGCAGCGCAAGTTTTGAATCGGTTCTGGCTTATGCAGGCTATTTAATTAACCCGACAGAAGGCGATACGCTAACTTATAACACGGTAGTTGATGGTGAGCAAATTGGCAAGCAAGTAGCTATTAATTCTTCAGGCAGAAATAATGAACTGGCATTTTCTTTAGCTACCAATTACGATAACAAAATTTACCTTGGCGCGACTTTAGGCATTCCGTTAATTTCTTATTCTGAAAATGTTTTGTATGCTGAATATGATGTAAATAATACCATAGCGGAATTTAACGATTATGAAATTGAAAAACGCATAAGAACCAGTGGTGGTGGCGTGAATTTAAAATTAGGCGCGGTATATCGGGTTACTGACTGGTTGCGCTTAGGAACAGCATTACATACGCCTTCATACATAAGGCTAAAAGATGTTTACAGCAGTAATCTTTTTTCAAATTTCGACACAGTGCCCTATGAAGTGTATTCGCCCGATGGCAGTTTCAAATATAAAATGCTTACCCCGTGGAGAGGAGTGGCGAGCGCTGCTTTTTTAATTAAGCAATATGGGTTTATTTCTGTCGATTATGAGTATGCCGATTACCGTAATTCAAGATTTTCTTTTGGCAATGAATTTCAGGCTTATGAAACCTCATTGAATAAAACAATAGATAATACGCTGAATATTTCTCATACGATTAGAACAGGCGCTGAAGCAGCCATAAAAGATTTTCGTTTAAGAGCAGGCTACAATATTTCTACCAATCCATTTTCAACTGCTTATCAGATTTATAACGACAGGTTTTTTCAAAGTGTTTCGGGCGGAATGGGTTACAGAGGCAAACAATTTAGTTTAGATTTCGCTTATGTAAGAAGTGTAAATGATAATCCTGTTTTACTGGCAAATACAGTAGTGTCTTCCGATAAAATTACCCGCAATAATTTCATACTTACTTTTGGTTTACGCTTTTAATTGCTAATGTGCAAAAGCAATGGTAGCAATGCTTATGCTAACATTTGGTATAGTTATTAAGTGTTGAGCGCAGGCTTCTAAAGTTGCTCCTGTGGTAATTACATCGTCAACCAACAAAATGTGATGATTTTCTATAGTGTTTTCATTTTTCAGGACAAAGGCATCTTTAACATTTTCCCATCTTTCAAACCTGTTCTTACCGGTTTGTGTTTCGGTGTTTTCTATGCGTTGTAAAACATTGGTAACGACATTTATTTTCATCGCTTCAGCAATGCCTGAAGCAAAACATTCAGCTTGGTTATAACCCCTTATTCTTAATTTCTTTTCGTGTAGCGGTATTGGAATTACCGATGAAATATTCTTGAAGTGTTCGCTGTTTAATAAATCTTTTCCCAACATGCCGCCCAAATATTTCCCTATCTCTTTTTCGTTGCTGTATTTTAATAAGTGCATTAATCGCTGCACGGAATTTCCTTTATCGAAATAAAATAACGCGGTAGCGTTTTCTATTGGTATTCGTCCATAAAG
>CAYSGX010000146.1:1324-4522 GCA_964430605.1 uncultured Chitinophagaceae bacterium | reverse complement strand
TGAATATTATGTTTTCCGCTTCTAAATGAAAATTGGTTTTGGGTAAACTGTTTTCGCAAATGAAGCATAAAATATTTTCATTTTTGGAAAGTACGTTGCTGCATCCCATACACAAGTTGGGGAATAATAACCCCCTGAAACTTTCAGCATATTCAGCGATATTACGTAGTGGTTGCGGCATACTTTTTTCTGAAATGAATATAATAAAAGGCCCGGAATGTTTTTGTGGCAATTTTTAACGAAAAAATAAAAACTATGGCACGAAAATTGAAAATAGTTTTTGCATAAAACTATCAGTTATGAAAGACTATGGAAAACCCGAAAACAGACAACAGTTTCTGCAAAATGCTGTAAACAGAAATCTTTTAATTCAAAAATTAAATGCTGTAAAGTCTGATGCAGAAATGAAAGCCATGCGTTCAGAATCTGAACTATTGGAAGAGTTGATTGAAGTTATCAGCAGAAACGATGAAAGCGCGTATAGCCGCCTGATTTTAAAACTTCGCATGAGAAAACAGAGTAAGAATTGATTTCTCTGCATACGATATATATATTAACAAAAGACTTCTTCGGAAAATGTGCGTTTGTCATCCTGAGCTTGTCGAAGGATGTGTCATTGGCAGGAACGAGGAATCTCTTAATCATTCAGAGATGCTTCCTATCGTCAACATGACAAACAGTCGTCAAGTGCAAACGCATATTTTCCGAAGAAGTCTAAAGAAGCAAAATAACTCCGGGGTGTTTTGCTTCTTTTCTTTTTAGCTTTACCGCAAAAATATAACAGTATGGAATTTATTGATTTAATGATACAGCAATATGCCGAAAAATTTACTTCCGAAGAATCAAACACACTGCAACAATTAAACAGGGAAACCCATGCGAAAGTTTTAATGCCGCGAATGTTGTCGGGGCATTTGCAAGGGCAGTTTTTATCTATGATTAGTTATATGATTCAGCCTGAAAAGATTTTGGAAATTGGCACTTACACCGGCTATTCCGCAATATGTTTGGCGGCCGGGTTAAAGGCAAACGGAATGTTACACACTATAGACATTAACGATGAATTAGAAGACATGGTGCGACAATATTTTGCTAAGGCAAATGTTGCCGAAAAAGTACAATATCATTTAGGTAATGCGTTGGAAATAATCCCGGCTTTAAACGAAACTTTCGATTTGGTTTTTATTGATGCCGATAAAGAAAACTATTCAGCTTATTTCGATTTGGTGATTGATAAAGTGCGCACCGGAGGTTTTATAATTGCCGATAATGTTTTGTGGAGCGGCAAAGTATTGCAAGAAAAAAAAGATAAAGACACGCAGGCAATTCATCTCTATAACGAAAAAGTAAAAGCTGATAACAGAGTAGCGCAAATTTTATTGCCCATAAGAGATGGGCTTATGATTGCCCGAAAATTATAGTTTTTAAACATTTCCACTGTTTATGAATTAGTATTGGTTTATTACGCCATTCCATAGCGCAGGCTTATATTTGTATATAATCAGTAAGTTTTGAGAAAATTTATACTCATATTACCACTTTTCTTATCAGCAATATCGTTCTCCTTAGCACAAACTGTTAAGCTGAAAAAAATGACTATTGATGAGTATATCAACAGATACTCAACCATTGCTAAAAATGAAATGAGACGCACCGGTATTCCGGCAAGTATTAAGCTGGCACAAGGTATTTTAGAGTCGAGTTTCGGAAACAGCCCGCTTGCCACAGAAGCTAATAATCACTTCGGAATAAAATGCCATACAGGTTATCAGGGCAAAGGCTATTACATGACTGATGATGCGGTAAATGAATGTTTCAGGATGTACGATAAACCTGAAGAATCATTTTACGACCATTCGGAATTTTTAAGAACACGCCCGCGCTATGCCGATTTATTTAAGCTTGACCCAAAAGATTATAAAGGGTGGGCGAGAGGCTTGAAAGAAGCAGGCTATGCCACCAATCCTCAATATGCCAATCTTTTAATAAGAATGATTGAAGACCGGAAACTTCATGATTTTGACACAGCCGACCCTGAACTTTCTAAATCTTTGAAAACAGAAGAAGATGTAATTAAAACTTTTGAAAACAAGCTGGTGCTTTTTAATGGATTGAAAACCGTGATTGCGCAGCCTAAACAAACATTTGTTGATATAGGTGAAAAGTTTGGGGTGTCTTATAAAAACATGAAGAAGTTTAATGAATACCAGGATGATGATTCTAATTACTATTTGATTCCGGGTTCAAAAGTGTATCTGCAAACCAAAAAAACAAAAGGCATTTCTTTTAATCATAAGGTGCAGGAAAATGAGACCATGCATATTATCGCGCAAAAAGAAGGTATTCAGCTAAAAAAACTTTACGAATATAATTTGATGAATGAAGGTGATGAACCGGCTATTGGCGAAACTTTAATGCTTCAGAAAAAAGGTAAGAATCGTCCTAAGCTAAAGTCGCAAAAAGATATCGGGAACCTTTATGATAAAGTGAAACGGTTAACACTTAAAAACGCTCCGGTAAAAGAAGAAATTGAAGCTGTAAAAGAAGATACAGTTGTAGTCGAAAAGCCTGAAATAGTTGAAAAAACAATTCAGCCTGAAACAAAACCAACAAACGCGAAGAACGAAAAATTAGATATAGTTGCACCAACACAGCAAGTACCTGTTTTTCATATTGTAGAGCCTAAGCAAACGTTATACAGCATTTCTATGATGTATAATGTAAAAACAACGGTACTGATGGATTGGAATAACCTGAAATCGGTTTCGCTGGAACCTAATCAAAAACTGATAATTGGTTATGAAACAGATAAAATTAAAACGGCAGCAGATTTAAAAGTAAAAACTACTGAAAGGACACCTGTTGTACATGTGGTAAAGCCGCGCGAAACTATTTACAGTATTTCTGAATGGTATAATGTAAAGCCCGATGATATAAAACGCTGGAATAATTTGCCCGATTTTAAGTTGAAAGACGATATGGAAGTTGTTGTGGGCTATATTAATCCTCAACAGCCCAAACCTGTTCAGCCTGAGGTAAAAGAAGAAGTGAAGCAAGAAGAAAAGCCAATTGTAAAAACCACCGAAAGCAATATTGATTCGAATAAATTTCCGCAGTATCATATTGTTGCACCGGGCGAAACACTTTATGGGCTTTGCACCAAATATGGTGTAGCAGTTTCGCAAATGATGAAGATGA
>CAYSGX010000146.1:0-1314 GCA_964430605.1 uncultured Chitinophagaceae bacterium | reverse complement strand
TCGAGGGCTTCTTGTTCAATTGATTTAAGTGTCGGGCAAAAATTAATAATCGGCTATGAAGAGTTAAATGCAATAGAAAAGCCAAAAGAGCCGATAAAGGAAACGGCAAAACCTGTTGAAACGAAACCCGCGCCTGTTGAAGTGAAGAAAGAAGAAGTTGCAGTTCAGCCTAAAAAAGAAGAAGCTGTAAACAGCAAATTCCATATAGTACAAAAGGGTGAAACACTTTATGCAATTAGCAGAAAGTACAATGTAACTGTAGAAGAATTAATTGTGTTGAATAGCATGAGTTCAACAGGGATAAATGAAGGGCAAAAAATTATAGTCAGCAGTGAAGCCACAACCACAAAAAGCAATGAAAGTAAGTTTGAACCTACTAAGGTGAATGTTGAAAAATTGCCTGAAGCGAAACCTGTACAAACAGATGATGCCGGAAATCCTGTAATTGTTGACGGCATTAAATATCATGTTGTGCAGCCGGGCGAAACGTTATATCGCCTTTCTGTAAACTACAAGGTTTCAGTAGAAAAATTACAACAGTGGAATAATTTATCTGACTATACATTGAAAGTGGGTCAACGCTACATAGTAGGAAAATAACCGCGCCTTGATACAGCTAAAAGACAAAACATTTAAGCTCTTTATTGACGAAAAAACAATACAGGTGCGCGTTAGCCAGATAGCCGCTGATATTAATAAAGATTATGCAGGAAAGAAGCCTGTTTTTTTGGTAATGCTGAAAGGTGCGTTTTTATTTGCCGCTGATTTACTGAAGCAAATCAATGTGCCCTGTGAAGTTATTTTTGTCAGGCTGAAATCATACCACGGCACTTCATCTACAGGCAAAGTAAATGTGTTGATGCCTGTTCAGGATGATATTGAAGGAAGAGATATTATAATTGTAGAAGATATTGTTGATTCGGGCAAAACACTACAGGAGTTTATTCCTCTGCTGAAAGAAAAAAATCCGGCAAGTATTAAAGTCGCCTCATTTCTTTTTAAGCCGAAAAGCTTTCAGTATGATATTTCTATTAATTACACAGGCTTTGAAATTTCTAATGAATTTGTAGTTGGCTATGGTTTAGATTATGATGAGCTGGGCCGTAATCTTCCGGCTATTTATCAAGTGATGGAATAGACCTTTTCGGAAAATGCGCGTTTGTCATTCCGACCGGAGGGAAGAATCTCTTAATAATTTAGAGATGCTTCCTATCGTCAGCATGACACAGCTCATCAAATGCAGTACACTATTTTCCGAAGAGGTCTATTATTTCCTCTTTTCAATCAGCATCAACATTTCTGGGTCGGGGCGCA
>CAYSGX010000145.1:0-7482 GCA_964430605.1 uncultured Chitinophagaceae bacterium | reverse complement strand
AGTCAAAACACTATGAAACAAAGCCCTAACAACTATGTTTCTATGTGGTTTATATAAAAAAAGATGTGTCCACACGATAGGATATTCATCGGTGACGGCATCAATACAGAGAAATAATACAACTAACGCGTTATTGAAATTTCTTATCCCGAACTCAGGTTACAAATAGAGTAGTCCAAATACTTTTGAGTAACCATAACCTGAAAAAAACTTTGTATTCTTTGTGAATCCGTCAGGCATCTGCCATTTCATCTAACGCCACGGGCTGCCCGTTCAGTGTTTTAGACAGCTTAAACGAAATGCTCATCATGGCTATTTTGGCGCTGGCATTTCTTTCAATATAAAAATGGCAATTATTGAGCAGGGTATAAAAGGTTTCTATATTGTTGAAATTTATTCTGCCGATAAAGTTTTGAGCAAATTGTTTTTCGGCAGTATTCAGGCCGTCTAACTGACCATTTACCCGGTAGTAAAAAAGTTTTTCAATAAAATGTAAGCCGAAACGAATAACGTTTTTTTGATTTTCCCTGCCCATGCCATGAAATTTTTCTATCCACTTCAATAATGCCTGAACTGCATCGGGCTTGGCAGTAAGGTTAGGATTAAGGCACAGTTGCAACCATTCCATAAAAACCAAAGCGCTGTCGCTCGATTCGTTGGCCAGCAACTTTTGCGCTTCAACGAAATCGCCATTAGCAAGCGAAGCAATATTAAAAGCGTTTTCAGCAGCAATTTCATGGCTTTCCATTAAAGCGATGCTTAACAATTCCTGCTCTATGCTATTAATTTTTACAATTTGCGTGCGCGAAAGAATGGTGCTTAATATAGCGTCCTGATTTTCCGCTACTAAAATAAAAATGGTGTTTTCAGGCGGCTCTTCCAGAATTTTCAGCAAACTGTTGCCTTCTTTGCCTAAATATTCGGGCAGCCAGATAATCATTACTTTATATTTCGACTCGAAACTTTTCAGGTTGAGCCTTCTCATAATATCCTGACATTCTCTTACCGGAATATTTGCTTGCTTATTTTCAGCTTCAAAATATAACATCCAGTCTTGTATGCTGAAATAGGGCGACTTGCCCAACATTTTTCGCCAGTCGGTAATAAATTCTACGGCAGTTTCTTTCTTATCTATTTTAGGAAACGGAAATGAAAAATGAATATCGGGATGTATCAGTTTTTCGGCTTTGCTGCACGAAGAACAAACTCCGCACGAATCATCTTGAGAGGGATTTTCGCAGTTGAGCATTTGCGAGTATGCCAATGCCAATGCCAAGCCTCCATGTCCCATGCTGCCTAAAAACATCTGCGCGTGAGGCGTTTTTCCGCTTAAAATAGTTTGAATAAACTGTTGCTTTAATTGTTGCTGACCTATGATGTTTTTAAACTGCATATACTCTTACAAATTAATGCCCAATGCTTTCAAAACATTTTCGTCTAACGGACTTGCAACTGAACCGAAATCATTTATCAACGTTCCGTTTTCATCTAAAACAAACTTGTGAAAGTTCCATTTTATTTCCGTGTCTTTCACGCCATTTTTTTCTTTTTGCGTAAGCCACTGAAACAATTCAGATTGATTATCGCCCACAACTATCTGTTTGGCTGCCAAAGGAAAAGTAACGTCATAGCGAACTGAACAAAAATCTTTTATCTGCTCATCTGAACCCGGCTCTTGCGCTCCAAATTCATTGGCAGGAACGCCTACTACAACAATTTGGTCTTTGTAGTTATCGTATAGTTCCTGCAATTGTGCATACTGAGGCGTTAAGCCACATTCCGAAGCGGTATTAACCAATAAAATCTTTTTGCCTTTAAAATCTGAAAAGTTAAGCGTATTGCCTTCTATAGACTTCACGCTGAATTGATGGATAGTGTTCATGTTTTCAAAGTTAGTTGTTTCCCGCAAATTACGCTGATGTCGCAGATTATTAATCATCTTCTGTATTGTCTGCGAAATCTGCGGGAGATTTTAAACATCTTTGTAAACCAACAATCAATGAAAAGAATGAAAACAGCCGTAATTCGCAGGGCACATTTTAATGCTGCACACAGATTGTATAATCCCGACTGGAGTTTTGAAAAAAACAATGAAGTTTTCGGATTGTGCAACAACCCAAGCTATCACGGACATAATTATGTTTTGGAAGTAAAGGTAGTAGGTGAAATTAATCCCGAAACAGGTTATGTGCTCGATATGAAAATTCTGAAAGATATTATCGAAACCGAAATTCTGAACCGCTTCGACCACAGAAATTTAAACTTAGATACCGAAGAATTTAAAAACCTGAATCCGACCGCAGAAAACATCGCTACGGTGGTTTATAATTTAATAAGAGCCAAGTTAGCTCCTCAATTCGATTTATACATTCGCCTTTGGGAAACGGAAAGAAATATTGTAGAATATCCAGTGAGGTGATATTTAATCTATTCTCATAGAACAAATTTCAAAAGAAAAAGCTGGCATGTCAACCTTTTCATTAAGTGTCTTAAATTTTGTTCTTTTTTTTGCAATTGAAGAAAAATATGTCGCTTTAAGATTGTACTCCTTATCCTTTTCAAGTTTAAATCTAATAAGTGTATTGGTGTGCAAACAAATATTTTGTTCTGATTTTTCTTTAATTAAGATAAATCCTTGAGATTTAGTTGTTTCTTCAAATTTTAAATATGGAGAAATTTCTTGACCTGTTTCATTACTAATATTAAAAAACATAAGTAAGCCTCCTGAATTAATCCAAATAGGCTCATCTCCTAAGTTTTTAATTTTAAAACACAATTCATTCCATTCGTGCAAAAAAAAACATCTATTCTTATTTGAAATTGTTATTTTAACATTATTCTCATTTGTATTTCTCTCTTGACCAATAACATTTATACTGCTCAAAACTAAAATCAGCATTATTATTATCATAAACGCTAAGTTAGCTAAACTGAAACTGAAAAATTAATTTCCCGACCAAAATGCCACATTGACAATGTTCAATTTAATTTCAGTACAAACATTTTTAGTACAAAATAACTTTTCTTCTGCCTTTATATATTTAGCTTTGTTGCATAAGAAAACAACATGAAATATTTACCTATTGACAAAAATCTGTTTATCGAAAACCGCCAACGGTTTACGGCAAATATGAAAGAAAATTGTCTGGCAATTTTTGTGAGCAACGACCAAATGCCCAAAAGTGCTGACCAGACTTTTCATTTCAAGCAAAATCCCGATTTGTTTTATTTAAGCGGCATTGACCAAGAAGAAACTTTTTTGATTTTATTTCCCGATTCGCCCATTGAAAAATATAAAGAAGTATTGTTTGTAAGAAAAACCAATGAATATCTGGCTGTTTGGGAAGGCGAAAAACTGAATCAGGAACAAGCAAGAAATGTATCGGGCATATCAACCGTTTTGTGGAGCGATGATTTTCAGAATATCCTGAAAATGTTGATGGTATTGACGAAAGGCGTTTACCTGAACCTGAACGAACACGACCGTTCCAACTGGCAAGTGCCTTATCATGAATTACGTTTTGCTAAAGATTTGCAGGAAAAATATCCGCTGCATGAATATCATCGCGCTGCGCCTGTTCTGCATAAACAAAGAGCCGTTAAAAGCCAACACGAAGTAGCGTTGATGCAAACCGCCTGCAACATAACCGAAAAAGGTTTCAGAAGAACTTTACAGTTTGTAAAGCCCAATGTATATGAATATGAAATTGAAGCTGAAATAACACACGAATTTTTACGCAATCGCGCCAGCGGACACGCCTATCACCCCATTATCGCTTCGGGAAAAGATTCGTGCGTACTGCATTATGAAAAGAACAATAAGATATGTTCAGATGGCGAATTGCTGCTCATGGATTTTGGCGCGGAATATGCCAACTATGCGGCAGATTTAACGCGCACTATTCCCGTAAACGGAAAATTCACCGACAGGCAAAAAGAAGTATATAATGCCGTACTGCGTGTAATGAAACAGGCTACGCAAATGCTGCGCCCGGGAAATACCATTGATGAAGTAAACAAAGAAGTCGGAAAAATTGTGGAGCGCGAATTAATCAATATCCGTTTGCTGAAAGCCGAAGACGTGAAAAACCAAGACCCTGAAAAACCTTTATACAAAAAGTATTTCATGCACGGCACTTCGCACTTTTTGGGTTTAGATGTACACGATGTAGGCAACCGCTACGAGAAAATTCAACCCGGCATGGTATTCACCTGCGAGCCGGGTATCTATATCCGTGAAGAAAATATCGGCATCAGAATTGAAAACGACATTTTAGTAACTGACAGCAACCCGATAGATTTAATGAAAAATATTCCGATAGAAGCAGATGAAATTGAAGCGTTGATGCAGGAAGGAAGAAAGTAATGTCAAGTCAAAAAAAATCATAAATCCGAAATCATAAATGAAGAACCAACTTGCCAACTTTTTTACGCTGCTGAATATGTTTTGCGGATTGCTCGCAATATGGCAAGCCATGAACGGACAAATGGAAACCGCTTGTCTGCTTATCTTAGCGGGCGGTGTTTTTGATTTTTTTGATGGCTTTGTTGCCCGTGCACTGAACGCTTCTTCCGAATTAGGCAAGCAACTTGATTCGCTTTCAGATGTAATTACTTTTGGCGCAGCCCCTTCTGTGATGATTGCCTATTTTGTAAAGTTGGCATTGCTCGATAAAGGTTATATGTTATCTTCCACTCAAATAATGCTTGCCATATCGCCCTGCTTTATCAACGCTTTGTTTGCAGGCTTGCGGTTGGCAAAATTCAATATAGATGAAAGGCAAAGCACCCATTTTTTCGGCTTGCCTTCTCCTTCCAACGGAATCTTTTTCGTTTCAATAAGCTGGTTGCTCGTTACCAATCAGCAAGCATATCAGTTCATGTCGCAACATTTCTACTTGTATTATGTGCTTATCTTGCTTTTTTCATTTCTGATGGTAAACGAGTTTCAACTGTTCGGCTTTAAATTTAAGCAATATACATGGCGGGGCAATGAAGCTAAAATTCTTTTCCTCTTAGTGTGCATTTCGCTGACGCTGTGGTTAGGCATCAGTGGCTTATCTTTGTGCATCGTTTTGTATATCATAACCTCGTTAACCGCAAAAAAATATTTTATATGAACTTCATCGCTGAAATAGATGTGATGCCTTTGAAAGAAATTTTAGACCCGCAGGGAAAAGCTGTAAAAGCAAGTTTCAAAAACCTGAATATAGAAGGCGTTGCCGATGTGCGTGTAGGGAAACATATCACCATTCAACTGGAAGCCGCTTCAAAAGAAGAAGCTAACCGGAAAGTAGAAACCGCCTGCAAAAAACTATTGGCAAACCCTATTATGGAATATTTTCAGTTTGAGTTGAAAGAGGCTTAATTGTTAGTTGCCATAAATTTGTTAATTTCAAGTCATGTCATCACAACAACTTTACGCTGAAATTATGTCTCTTCCCAAAGAACTTCAAAAGGAAGTAGCGTTGTTTGTTGCATTTCTCAAAGAAAAAAAACAAAAGGTTAGTCAAAGTAAGAAAAAAACAACTCGTACTCCAGGACTTGCAAAAGGTTTAATTAAGATGAGCGATGATTTTGATGAGCCTTCAACGTAAAATTGGCTTGGGCTTAAAATGATTTTATGAGCAATAATACAAGCCCTTCTAAACTCTACATCGTTCCAACACCCATTGGTAACCTGGAAGATATTACGCTTCGCGCGTTACGCATTCTCAAAGAAGCAGATTTAATTTTAGCTGAAGACACTCGCAAGACTTCATTCCTGCTGCAACATTTCAATATTCAGAATAAATTACAATCGCATCATAAATTTAACGAGCATCGTGCAGGTGAAAGAATTGTGCAGCAACTGCAAGACGGGTTGAGTATTGCATTAGTTTCTGATGCAGGTACGCCCGGCATTTCCGACCCGGGGTTTTTAATTGTAAGGCAGTGTATCGAAAATAATATTGAGGTTGAATGTTTGCCCGGTGCCACCGCGTTTGTTCCTGCAATTATACTTTCAGGTTTTCCTTGCGACAGGTTTGTGTTTGAAGGTTTTTTGCCACATAAAAAAGGCAGGCAAACCAAGTTTAAACAATTGGCGAAAGAAGACCGAACCATTGTTTTATACGAATCGCCCCACCGCATTGCCAAAACCATTGAGCAAATGACGGAATTTTTTCCGCCTGAAAGAAAAATTTGTATTTGCAGAGAGTTGACTAAGAAATTTGAGGAGGCTATAAGAGGCAGCTTGAAAGATATTCATGCTAATATCAGCAACTATAAATTAATTGGCGAAATAGTGCTGGTTATTGAAGGTGCATCGAAAGAAGAATTAAAAGAAATAAATAATGCGGAAGAGGAAGATGAATAAAAGCATTGAGAAAAATTAAATAACCGGGTAAAAAAGGAAAGCCCGTTTGAGGCTGTCTAAAAAGTCTGTCATGGTGAGTTTATCGAACCATGAAAACATCGTGAATAATATATCCTTCGACAAGCTCAGGATGACATTTATTACGTTTTGGAGACTTTTTAGACAGCCTCTACCCGAAGGGCGAGGGGGTTGATTAAACAAGATGAACTTAAAACTTAACACATCAAAAAAAATAGGATTAGCCTTGCTCACCGGAGTATTATTCTGGCTGGCATGGCCGCCTAATATATTTTTTCCGTTAGCTTTTGTGGCGTTTGTTCCATTGCTGATATTGCAACAACATTATCACGAAAGCGGCAACCCGAAAAGTTTATTACACTTTTGGGGCTACAGCTATTTATCGTTATTGGTTTTTAATTTACTCACCACTTGGTGGATATGGAATGCCGCAGAATCAGGGAGTATTCCGGCATTTACATTGAACACCTTGTTAATGACCATACCTTGGGTATTGTTTTTTACCACCCGAAAAAAGCTGGGCGAATTTTACGGCTACCTTTCATTAATAGTTTTCTGGCTCTCGTTTGAATATATTCATTTGCAGTGGGAACTCACCTGGCCCTGGCTCACACTGGGTAATGTATTTGCCAAATTTCCGCAGGTATATCAATGGTATGAATACACAGGGCATTTAGGCGGAAGCGTATGGGTTTTAGCGGCAAATATTTTATTGTTTCAGGCTATTAAAAAAACTAAGCAGAATGGTTTTTCGGCAAAACATTTTACTGCATCGCTAACCGTAATTATTTTGCCTGTAATTATTTCGGTTGCCATTTATTTTCAGCATGAAGACAAAGGCACAAAAGTGAATGTAACCGTTGTGCAGCCTAATATTGACCCTTATACACAAAAATTCAGCGCGGCATTTTTTGAAGAGCAATGGCAAAAATTAACTGAACTTTCTTTAAGCAAAAGCAATGCTGAAACACAGTTTATTGTTTGGCCTGAAACCTCTGTGCCGGGTACTGTTTGGATAAATAAATCAGGCCAGTCGCCTGCATTAAAAAGAGTAAATGAAATACTGAGGCAAATTCCGCAGGCAACATTAATAACAGGCGTAGATG
>CAYSGX010000144.1:0-7484 GCA_964430605.1 uncultured Chitinophagaceae bacterium | reverse complement strand
TAGTTTTTTCCGATTCGGAAGCTGAAAACCTGCGCAATTATCTTGTTGGCGGTGGTTTTCTGCATGTGTCTGATAACTACGGCTTAGACCCCTACATTCGCAAAGCGATGAAAAAAGTTTTTCCCGAACTGGATTTTATTGAATTGCCTTATTCGCACGCTATTTACCATCAGCGTTACAGCTTTCCGAAAGGAGTTCCAAAAATACATGCTCATGAAGAAAAACCTGCGCAGGGCTTTGGTTTAATTTATGAAGGCAGGTTGGTTTGCTTCTATGATTATGAGAGTGATTTAGGCGATGGATGGGAAGATTATGAAGTGCACAAAGACCCCGAAGAAATTCGTCAGAAAGCCTTTCAAATGGGAGCGAATATAATTCAGTTTGTTTTTAGCGGGGTGCAATAAAACTTAAAATTCTATTCTTGCTTTCGGGCTGTCGCTCAAATCGGCAAAATCGTTTTGCAGAAATTTATAGTAGGCAGTAATGCCAATCATGGCGGCATTATCGGTGCAATATTGAAGCTGCGGAATGTAAGTGTTCCAGCCCTCTTGTTGCCCTATAGTTTCCAGTGTTTTTCTTAGCTCCGAATTGGCTGAAACACCCCCTGCGACAGCTATTTCTTTAATGCCAAATTGTTTCGCAGCCTTTTTCAGTTTCTTCATTAATATATTAATAATGCGCTGCTGTACCGATGCACACAGGTCGTTCAGGTTTTCGGCAATAAAGTTTTCATTTTGTTTCACTTCTTTCTGCACGGCATATAATACCGATGTTTTAAAACCCGAAAAGCTGAAATTAAGCCCGGGCATATCAGGCTCGGCAAATTGAAATTTTGTGCCATCACCGCCTTGGGCATATTTATCAATGAGCGGCCCACCGGGGTAAGGCAAGCCAAATATTTTGGCGGCTTTATCAAAGGCTTCCCCGGCTGCATCGTCTATGGTTTCGCCCACGATTTTCATTTTCAGAAAATCTTCTGCCAACACAATTTGTGTGTGCCCGCCCGACACGGTGAGGCACAAGAAAGGAAATTGCGGTGCAGGCTCATCAATAAAATGCGCCAGCACATGTGCCTGCATGTGGTGTACCGTTATAAGCGGAATGTTTAACGATAAAGCCAAGCCTTTGGCAAAAGAACTGCCCACCAGCAACGAGCCGATTAACCCCGGCCCTTGTGTATATGCCACCGCATGAAGTTGTTGCGCGGTAATGCCAGCCTGCTTTAAAGCGCTGTCAACCACAGGAATAATATTTTGTGCATGGGCTCGCGATGCCAGTTCGGGCACTACACCGCCCCACAGCTCGTGTATCTTTTGCGATGCGATGATGTTGGCAAGAACTTTGCCGTTGCGCAGCACGGCTGCGGAAGTGTCATCGCAAGAAGATTCTATAGCCAGTATATAGTTTTCATTAAGATTCATTGCATCAAAAATCAGTCAGTTAATTGTTAAAAGTTTGCAACTTATCGTTGCAAGCCTTTATGAATGTGTAAATTTACCAATAAAATAAAGGCTTTTGAAAGCCCGCCATCTTGATAAGGTATTTTAGAATATTATTGTTTACCATAGTAGGTGCATTGCTGGTGCTGTGGCTCATCACGTTACTGCTCAGCACTGCGCGCGTACAAAAGGTAATTACCGGTGTGGCAACCGGCTATCTGAGCGATTACCTGGGGTCTAAAGTTGAGGTGGGCGGCATCTACTACCGGTTTTTCAACAGGCTGCATCTCAAAGATGTGTATGTAGAAGATTTGCAGGGCGACACGCTGCTGTATGCAGGCGAACTGGAAGTGAAAATTCAGGTTTCGGCATTGTTCAACAATCGTATAAAAATAAAATCGGCTGATTTAATAAGACCCAAGGTATATGTACATCGTGCAGCTAATGACACCACTTTTAACTACCAGTTTATTGCCGATAAATTTATTTCGGACGATACTGTCAAGACCGAGTTAAAACTTGAATTAGATATAGACAGGCTGAAGGTTGATGCTCTTGATTTTCATTTTTTAGACGAGCGCAAGCGTACCCGCTTCAAAACAAATTTCAGCCAGTTGAGCATATCGGGTTTCGGGTTTAATACTAAAACAAACGAGATTAATATTGATGCCGTAGTGCTCGATGATGCCAATGTTCATGTAGCAGTACTGAACAAGTTTAATTTCACTAACGATTCATTATTGCTGAAGGCTGTTGATGCTACCGCAGAAGTGGTAAACAAGCCGGCAAAACCGTTCAAGGCAAGCCTGAAACATTTACTTATTAATAATACTGTTTTAAGCTACGATAATAATAATTATGAGCAGCAATGCAAGGGTATAGACTATGCCCACGTAATGGTTTCCAAGCTAAAACTGTATGCCGAAGACATTGTTTTTGATGGCGATTCGCTGGTAGCAAGGCTACAGCAAATAAATGCGCGCGAGCAAAGCGGCTTTGAGCTGCAACGCCTCACTGCCGATTTTAAAATGAATTCTAACATCATGGAATTCAACAACCTGATTATTGAAACACCTAAGAGCAGAATCAGCAACTACTTTTCCATGTCTTACGACAACTTTGGCGACTTCAGCGATTTTCTGAATAACATTATACTTAGGGGTAGTTTCGATAAATCGGTAGTAGATATAAAAGACATTAATTACTTCGCTAAGGCGTTAGACCCTATACAACATAATGTAGTGGTGTTGTCGGGGCAGGTAAGGGGCGCTATCGGTAATATTAAAGGCAGAAATTTAGTTTTAGATGCAGGCAGGCATTCGCGGTTTAATGGCGATATTGATTTAAGAGGCCTTCCGAATATTGATGAAACATTTATCTCGGCATCGTTCGATAAAGTAAGAACCGATATTGAAGACATCGACAGGATATACCCGGGTATAAAATTCCCTAAAGAACCTTACAGGCTGGGGTTATGCAGAATATCGGGAAACTTTGATGGTTTCTATAATGACTTTGTTGCCAATGTTCAGGTAATATCGCAGATAGGTATGTTAGAGTCTGATGTCAATATTAAATTTAAAGACGGTATTGAAACAGCAGATTATTCAGGAAAAGTATCGGCAGTAGATTTTGATTTGGGCAAGCTTATAGAAGAGCCATTGCTGGGCCGCACATCGCTCAATGCCGAAGTAACAGGCAGCGGACTGTCATTACAAACGGTCGAGTCTCGTATTGATGGCGTGGTACAATCTATTATGGCTAATGGCTATGCTTATTCAGATATTACCGTGCAGGGGCAGTTTACCAAAAGCACTTTTGTGGGCGAAGCCATCTCTAAAGATGTTAACTGCCAATTAGATTTTAGCGGAACCATAGATTTCTCAACTGCCATACCCTTATTCAATTTTAAATCAAAGGTTTATCATGCTAACCTTGCCAAGCTGAATTTTACAGATGACAGTATCACGCTGAAAAGCGAAATGAATCTTAATTTTTCAGGCTACAAAATAGATGACATAGTAGGAACGCTTGATATAAAAGACACCGAAATAATGAAAAAAGAAAGGCGATATACCATAGATAATATCTCGCTGGAATCTATAATATTTGATGATGAAGGAACAAAGAAAATTACCCTCGAAACCGATGTGCTGAATGCCGAGGCAAGGGGGCGCGTCAGTTTTAAAGACATTGGCACTACTTTTAAATATTTCTTCAACAATTACTTCAAGACCACCGCACTCGAACTGGATGAGAGCAAAGCGCACGACTATGCCCAGGATTTTAATTTTTATGTAAACATCAATAACGGCACCGGCAATTTAACCGAATTGATTGATGATAAGCTTACCAATATTGGTATTACCAATATCAGCGGAAGTTTTGTGAGTGCACAAAATCGTTTGAAGCTGGATTTAATTTCTGAAAATATCGACTACGGAAATTTTCAGTTTAAAAACATTAATGCCCATGTTGATGGCACTCCTCAGGCTATTTTTTTAAAACACAGTATTGATAGCCTCATGTATCGCGATAGTGTGTTTACCGAAAAGATAAATTTATATGCCCGGCTGAACAGAGATACCATTAAGTATCAAATTACCGTACAAGACAGTTTAAATCCCAACAGGGTAAACCTGAATGGAATCATTCAGACTGATTTAGCCTCGATTACCAATCAGTTCAGCAACTCTTCATTTCATTTCAATAATCAGCCCTGGCTTATTAAAGAGAATAACCGCACCTATTTCGATGGCAAAGTTTTGAAGATAGATAATCTGGATATCGCTAAAGATTATCATCGCCTCATCATCTCATCGGTAATTGATAAAGACAGTTCCTCTAATTTATCGTTGCTGCTCAATGATGTATTGCTCAACGATATACTTTCGGCTGTTCCTTCGCTTAAAAAAATGAATATAAGCGGCAATGCCAATGGTAGCGCGCAGGTGCTCGATTTGTTGCGAAAGCCCATTCCCACAGCTACACTGTCTATAGACTCGTTGAGCATCGATAACAGTTTACTGGGCACTTTAACTGCGAAAAGTGTTTATTCTATAGAAGATAAAATACTGAATGTTTCCGCCTCATTAACAGGCAATAATAATGATGTAATCATCAGGGGTAAATACAATACCTCGCCCGCCAGTGAATCGTATGATTTTAACGCGCAAATCAAAAGGCTGGACTTAGGCTTTGTAAATCCGTTTTTAAAAGGCATTGTTTCCGATACTAAAGGCAGCGCATCAGGTAATCTTAAACTCACAGGAAAGGCAGATAAACCCATTCTAGCCGGAAAGCTCAATCTGCAAGAGGCTGGCAGCACGGTCGATTTTTTAAACATGAACTTCAACATGAAAAATCAGGATATTGTTTTTTCAGAAAATAAAATTGAACTGGGCAACCTCACCATTTACGACAGAAATAATAATACCGCCACGGCACGGGGGCATATTTATCATACTAACCTGTCTAAGTTTGGTTTCAACATTAATATTGATACCGATAAGTTTGAGTTTATGAATACTACAGCCGCTGCCAGCGGCCAGTTTTATGGCAAAGCCTATGGCAGTGCAAAGGTTTCAATTAAAGGCCCGCTCAACGATTTGGTGTTTGATATAAAAGCGGAAACACAAAAAAATACTAAAGTATCCATTGCCGTTTCGGGCGGAAAAGATGTGAGCGAATACACCTTCTTCCGCTTTGTAGATAAAGACAATCCCCAAGCTAATATCGCGAGGCAATATGCCAAACGTTCTACCGGTGTTGAGTTCAATATAGATTTAACGGCCACCCCCGATGCTGAAGTAGATTTAGTGTTGAGTACTGAACAGGGAGATGTTATTTCTGCCCGTGGCGAAGGCAACCTGAAGATTGTTTTCGATAAAAACCAGGAGCTTTCTATTATTGGTAATTATATGGTTACCGAAGGGGAATATCTTTTCTCTATGCAGAATGTTATCAGCAAAAGATTTAAGATAGACAGGGGCAGCCAGATTGTGTGGGCGGGAAATCCTTATGACGCACGTTTGGCAATTACTGCTTCGTATAGTTTGCGTGCTTCGCCTTACGATTTAATTGAAGATATTGTAAGAAGCAGCAACGAGAGAATGCAACAGGCAAGAATAAGATTGCTGGTACAGTTGCTGCTGAATATCGGAGGCTCTATTAGCGACCCTGAAATTACTTTCGACATTAAAATTCCCGATGCCGACCCTGCTATTAGGACTGCCGTTAACAGCAAGCTCGATTTCATAAGGCTCGATAAAAACCTTTTCGACCAGCAGGTGGTGGGGCTTTTGGTGTTAAATAAATTTCTACCTGTTCAAAATGCGGGGCAAAATGCCGATAATACCAGCAACTTTGTTTCCGGGGCAAGTAACACGGTTTCTGAATTTGTGTCTAACCAATTATCAAATTATTTAAGCGACTGGCTTTCTAATTTCGTTACCGATTTGCAGTTAGATGTTAATTACAGAACCTATCAATCGGGCTTAGAAGGCGAGGGTACTACTGATTTTGAAAGCAGAAGGGAATTGCAGTTAGCATTAAGTAAATCATTTCTGAATAACAGAGTATTTGTAGATATAGGCGGCAATTTCGATTTCTCAGGTACTACTCCCGAAGGTGCGCCCACCAACCAAAGAGGCAATAACGTGGCAGGCGATTTTGAAATACAATATGCCTTAACCCCCGATGGCCGCTACAAGCTAAAAGCATTCAGCCGTGGCGAGTACGATGTGTTTACCGAAAGAAACAGGAACCGGACAGGCGTGGGCGTGCAGTACAAAAAAGAATTTGATAACTGGAAAGAGTTAACCTCGCCTTCAGATAACAGAAGTTCCCGAAAGAAAAAAAGACAAGCGGAGAAAGAAGAAAAGTGGGATTAGGATAGTAGTTTGTTTTAGAGGAAGTATATGGCAGATAGCAGTTGAGATTTTTTCTTTCATTTCTGCTTTTTAATTGTTTCTCGATAAACAATTAATACAAAATTGTTGTGTAATTCTTTTTCAAGTCTGTCTGCTTCAGCTATTTCTTCGGGTGTTTCAATCGTTTTAAGTTCATCCCACGATATTGGGTCGTGATATTTTGATTTTAGATATTGGTCAACTATTTTTTCTGGACTGTCAGTGATTTTTAGTTTACACCCAAATGGAAGTTTGTCGTGATTTGAGTTTATGAAATTGAAACATAGTTCTCCCGGTTCCTCAAACCACAAATAAAAAATCAGGTCAATATCAAGTTGAGATTTGTCAAGTTGACTTTTATAATTATCCTTAACTTTTTCTATAAACTCTAAAAAATCAGTTGTTGTAGCTTGAGATATAATGTCAGACGAGGCTGTCAAAATCCAATGATTATGTTTAATTTCTTCATTGACTTCGTCAGTCTTTTCAGTCAGATATATTGGCTCTGAAATCAGATTTGATAAATCGTTAAAAAAGTCTGTTTTATTCACTGTGCATTGTTTATTATGTAGTCTGTTTAGCTTTGTTGCTAACAGCACTTTGCGAAACCTGCGGGCAACACTAAATAGCTAAAACTTATTCTTCCACATCATAGATTCTACAGGCTTCAGGCTGCGCTTGGTGTATTTGGCGTTTTTCTTTTTGTTGTAGAGGTTTTCTACTTCACCTTTCACCTCAAAATAAATCAATTGTCCTATTGGCATTCCGGCATACACTCTTACAGGCATAATACACGATATTTCTAAAGTCCAGGTGTTACAGAAACCAACATCGCCTTTGCCCGCAGTGGCGTGAATATCCAAACCCAGCCTGCCGATGCTCGATTTACCTTCAAGAAAAGGCACATGCTTGTGTGTTTCGGTATATTCTTCGGTAACGCCCAGATACAAAGTGCCGGGCTGTAATACAATACCTTCTTCGGGAATAATAATTTCCTCAATTTCGTTTTTGGCACGCGCATCTAAAGTTCTGTTCTTATACACTGCCAAATATCTTCCCAAATGCACATCGTAAGAATTAGTACCCAGACATTCTTTCCTGAAAGGCTCAATAAGAATAGAGCCATCTTCCACAC
>CAYSGX010000143.1:0-7485 GCA_964430605.1 uncultured Chitinophagaceae bacterium | reverse complement strand
TAGGTAAAACGCCTGTAATGGCATACGATGCACCGGGCTTTATTGTAAACCGTGTGGCGCGTCATTATTATGTAGAAGGCTTAAAAATTTTAGAAGAAAACGTAGCCTCTCTTGAAACCATTGACGAACTCATGGAATCATCGGGCTTTAAAATGGGACCTTTTCGTTTAATGGATTTGATTGGTGTAGATACCAACTTCAATGTTACTTCTTCAATGTTTGAATCGTTTCATAAAGACCCGAAGTTTCGCCCCTCACGCATTCAGCAGCAAAAAGTAGATGCGGGGCATTGGGGCAAAAAAACAGGAAAAGGGTTTTATGAGTATTGAGATTACTTTTTAACGTGCTGCTTAATTTCTTCTAAAATAATTTCGCAAAATTTGTTAGCGATATTTTTATTTCTGTTTCAGTCAGGTTTTCTAAGTACAATAATTTTTATTTTTTTCTGAATTAAAAATTTTGCTAACTTTAATATATCTGCAATAATGCCGTTTCGGTAATATTTCAGTAATAATATTTCAACCAAAAAACCAACACCATGAAAAACCTGAATTTCTTTTTCGTTATGCTTGTGTCATTGTCTGTTTTATCTACAGATATTCAAGCGCAATGTTCCGGTGGCCGCTACCACGATATGGTATTTCCCGGAAATCCTGTTGTTACTTCCGATATTGTTTACGGCAGCAACAGAAACTGGCAAAATAATGTAGTTGATTTAAAGTTAGATGTTTACAGACCCGCATGTGATAATGCTACAGACAGAGCATTAATCGTTTTTGCTCATGGCGGCTCTTTTATGACGGGCGATAAAGCCGATGCCAGTTACGCGCAAACAGCCATTGCATTAGCTAAGTTGGGTTATGTTGTGGCTAGTATTAATTACAGGCTGGGCTTTCCAACTTCAGGCTTAGATGCCGCATACGGATTCAACTCGGCTATTATGCGCGGCTTACACGATGGCCGTGCGGCTGTTCGTTTTATGCGCAACAACGCTTTGAATGGTGGCAATACTTATGGTATAGACCCTAATAAAATATTTTTTGGCGGTGTTTCAGCCGGAGGTATTATTGCCTTGCATTTAGCATACCAAAATCAATCGGGCGAGATGAACATGAATTGTGGCGGACAGCCCGGCACCGACCAAAGCAGCATTGAAGGCAACAGCAATAACCTGAATGTGTCTTCAGCAGTTACTGCTATTGTAAGTATTGCCGGAGGTATCCGCGATTTAAACTGGATTACTAATAATGATGTTCCTGCGGGACTCTTTCATGGCGACCAAGATCAAACTGTTCCTTATGGCAGCGGAACATTTGGCGGGTTCTTCACAGTACACGGAAGTTCCTCAATTGCTACAAGATGTAACACCACCACCACCAAACATTGCTTCAAAACCATGTATGGACAAGATCACGTTCCCAGCAACCCTGCTTATGTAGATACCATTTCTACCATTATGCGAAACTTCTTAGAGCACTTCACTTGCAATACCACACTTGCTTGCAATTATACCGCTACACCTGTTCCTGTAAACCCGTCTGTTTCTATTGCAGTTACAGCAGGAAGCAACAGTATTTGTGAAGGCGAATCTGTTACTTTTACTGCTACCGCTTTAAATACCGTTTCACCGGCTTACCAATGGAAAATTAATGGTAATAATGCAGGGACCGGCAATACGTTTACTTCTGCCAATTTCAATAATGGCGATGTGGTTACATGCACTATAACTCCTTCTTGCGGCAGCCCTGCCAACAGTTTGGGCATAACAATGAATGTTACCGCAAAACCCACTATTTCAGAAAGTGGATATGTTTTGACCTCAAGCGCGACAACAGGCAACCAATGGTATGTTGACGGGCAAATTATCAATGGTGCTAACGGGCAAACATACACCGCTACTCATGATGGCGATTATACTGTAAAGGTTAATGGTTGCGAATCAGATGGTGTAAATGTGCTGTTTACTTCTTCGGAAATGTTAAGTAATATTCAAACGCTGAATGTATTTCCAAATCCTAATGCAGGGCATTTTAATATTGTGTTTAATTCTTCTGCGGAAGAAAAATATCAACTGGAAATAATCAATACTGTTGGAAGTGTTGTTTATCGCCAGGAGATAAAAAAAATCAGCGGTGCTTATAGTGAAGCGGTAGATATTACCTCAATGGGTACGGGGCTGTATTTCGTGCGCATTAAAACAGAAGAACTTGAATTGGTGCGAAAAGTTGCCGTGTATTAATTCATAACTTTTTTCAGTGGCAAACTGGTTGTTAACGGCAAATGCGTGTGAATCTACCTGTAAGGGCAATGCCTGCAATTATTTTTGCAACAAAAGCTGCGTTTCAGATGATACCAGGCAGTAAAGACATACAGTCCGTTTTCTACATAATAATCAATGTCTTCCTGTAATGCAGTCTTCGGCAAGTCTTTAGCTTTGTTATCAGCGAGCGCTTTTTCAGGAGTCATCTCTTTAACATATTCTTCAATCTTTGTTTTTACGGCTTTATGAAAACATGAAGGGCATAAGCAATCCATTTCCGAATCAGGTTGAAAAACAGGAGGATATTTTGCGCACCAGCAATGGTCGCCTTCTGTTAATCCGCAGGCAAATTTAACAGCACAAATGCTACATATTTTTTCAGTTACCATTTCCATTAATCAAACCAAAAGTCGCCCGGTATTATTCCCGCTTGAAATGAACTGAGCAGCGTGCCGTCAGGATTGTAACGATAAACCATTCCTCTTTGCACATAGTCGATCGCATCGGAAACATATACGATGCCGGTTTCCGGGTCAATACCGATGCCGTAAAAGTTGCGGTTGTTTTGCGGAATAAAAGCGGTGGCGGGCAACGTTGTTTCTGAAATCGCCATGCGATACACGCCTCCATTCAGGAAATAAAGCGTATCCGATGCAGGGTTCATTCTCAGCCGCCACGGGCTGTCTGAAAGATTGGGAAATGGAAAAGATTGCTCCACTTGCAGCGTAGCCGGATTGATACGATACAATCCGCCAGAGAAATTTTTCTGCTCATCACCGCTGCACAATACCCACACTTTTCCGTTTTTATCTTCTTTTACTGAATTGCAAGCGTAGCTTACCGTAATACTGTCTCCCAGCACATCGGTATTTGGATTTACAACATATATTTTATCGCTGCGCAAATTCGTAACAAAAACTTTTCCGTTTGAAAGAATCAGTTCTTCCGTCCATCCGTTGCATGGAATTTTTCCGGTTACGGTGTTTGAATTTAAATCAATAACCGAAATCGCGTTAATGTTTTCAAAATCTGTTATGTATGCTTTACTGTTGCTGACGGGCAAAAAATAACGGGGCGAGCCAAGCCCGCTTATCACTGCGGAAGAAACAAACGTAAGCGGATTGACCACTTCAATTTTTTGAGAATTATTTACCACTAAATATGCCTTGCCGTTGAAGATAAACATAGATTGCAGCACATCTCCAAGCGGACGGTTGTTTGCCGCCTGAAACAAATCGTCAGCAACCGAATCGTCATTTTTATTGTAATAGCTCACCTTCGCGTTGCCAAATTGAAAATTGCCTTCATTGATAATGTAAACGCCTTTGCCTACATTATTCTGCTGATGGTTGTCAGGCTCTTTTTTGCAGGAAGAAATGCAAAACGCAATGAACAAAAAACTTAATAACCGCAAGGGTAGAAATTTTCTTTTTATCATAAACACACAAATATTTTTTTCGCCACGAATGCACGAATGATTTTTTATTCGTGTATTCGTGGCGATTTATTTTAAAACCCCGCTTTTCTTTGAACGCATGTTAGCAACAGTTAATTTGATTTTTCAATCATTAATTCAGTTCTATCGTCAGAAGACAGATTATTACCTGTGTGCTTTTCTATTTTCCTTATTATTTCTTCCGCATCTTCGGAATCAACATTTTTACCAAATTGAGTTGTAGTGCCTTCATAAAAAAAAGTCAATGTTCCTTTTTCTATTAAATATTGTATTTCACTTTCTTCCGCACCCAACCCTGTTATATCGTATTGATCTTTAGCAAGTGGATGCCTTGTAAAATCTTCTCTTCCTGAATAAGCAAAATGAGCAATTTTTTCAATTTTGTAGGTTCTTTTTCTTGTTAAAAAAAACTCAGAAATTTCTAAAGTAAGAGTGTCCTTTGTCACCTTGACTATCTCTTTAGCAAAAACTCTTTTGAGATAAACTATCCCGGCTATAAAATAGAATACAGCAACAACAACCAAGATTGGGAACCAAGATAAGCTTAGGTCATTTACTTCAATAAAAGTGGTGTATGCGACAAACAAAAGACCCACTGGTAATGATGTGTATAGAAGTCCTTGAAGAATAAGCCCTAAAACGATTATAGGTTTCATCTTCGGAATTACCTCAATTGTCAAAAGGTCATCAGTTTCGAGATATTTTATGGTGGGATACACTACGTTTTATTGTTGCTAACTATCAAATACATGCGATGCCCATTTCAGATACTTCACGAAACTAATAATTATTTTGTAAAAGTAAATCTCAGGTAAACATGAAAAAATCTCTGTTCGTTCACCCAAACTTAAACTAACGGAAACCTTTATCTTTGCAACTCAATAAAAAATGAGTGATGAGCAAAGGAGCCGTTTCACAATTTATTACCCACCATTACAGGCATTTCAATGCAGCCGCTTTGGTAGATGCTGCTAAAGGATATGAAGCCCACCTGAACGAAGGCGGCAAAATGATGATTACCCTTGCAGGGGCAATGAGCACTGCCGAATTAGGCATTTCTTTAGCCGAAATGATTCGTCAGGATAAGGTGCAGATTATCTCTTGCACAGGCGCAAACCTTGAAGAAGATTTGATGAACCTTGTGGCACATTCGCACTATAAGCGCGTACCCAATTATCGTGATTTATCGCCACAGGAAGAATGGGATTTGTTGGAAAATGGTTTTAACCGTGTTACCGATACCTGTATTCCCGAAGAAGAAGCTTTCCGCAGAATACAAAAACATATTTTTGAATTATGGAAAGATGCCGACAATAAAGGCGAGCGTTATTTTCCGCATGAGTATATGTATAAAATGCTGTTGAGCGGTGTGCTGGAGCAATACTATGAAATAGACCCCAAGCACAGTTGGATGTTGGCTGCTGCGGAAAAGAACCTGCCTATTGTGTGCCCGGGCTGGGAAGACAGCACTATGGGCAATATCTTCGCTTCATACTGTATCAAGAATGAAATCAAATCTACTACCATGAAAAGCGGTATAGATTATATGGTGTGGCTGAGCGATTGGTACAGAAAAAATTCAAGCGGAAAAGGCGTTGGGTTTTTCCAAATAGGCGGGGGCATTGCGGGCGATTTTCCGATTTGCGTAGTGCCCATGATGTATCAGGATTTGGAATGGCATGATGTACCGTTTTGGAGCTACTTCTGCCAGATTTCAGATTCCACCACTTCTTACGGTTCTTATTCGGGCGCAGTGCCGAATGAAAAAATCACATGGGGCAAATTAGATATTAATACACCGAAATTTATTGTGGAAAGCGATGCCACTATCGTTGCGCCATTGATGTTTGCTTATATATTAGGCTGGTAAAAAAGATTGAATTTTCATGTCTGTTCAGGTTCAGCATCTTACTAAAATATACGGCTCGCAAAAGGCGGTAAACGATTTATCGTTCGAGGTGAAGCCAGGCGAGATATTGGGCTTTTTAGGACCAAACGGTGCGGGCAAAAGCACCACCATGAAAATTATTACCTGCTTTATTCCGCAAAGCACAGGCAACGTGAAAATATGCGGTTTTGATACTGCGGAAAATTCTATGGAAGTGAGAAAACGCATTGGCTATTTGCCTGAAAGCAATCCGTTGTATTTCGATTTATATGTAAAAGAATATTTAGAGTTTATTGCACGGTTGCACGGCTTGGGAAGCGCGGGCAATAAGCGCATCGAAGAGATGATTGAAAAAACAGGGCTTACACGCGAACGCAAAAAGAAGATAGGACAACTTTCAAAAGGATATAAGCAAAGAGTAGGTTTGGCGCAGGCATTGCTGCATAATCCCGATGTATTGATTTTAGATGAACCTACTTCGGGCTTAGACCCTAATCAACTGGTAGAAATAAGAAGCCTGATAAAAGATTTGGGCAAAGAAAAAACCGTAATTTTCTCCACGCATATTATGCAGGAAGTGCAGGCAATTTGCGACCGTGTGGTAATTATCAGCAAAGGCAAAAAAGTAGCAGATGAAACAGTAGAGAAACTCAAAACTCAAAATTCAAAACAGCAAATTGTTAAGGTAACTTTTAAGGAAAATATCAGCAAAGAAAAATTAAACAGCGTTAGAGCAGGGCTTCAAATCAATACCATTGGCAATAACGAATGGGAAATAAAAGCGGAAGGCGGAAATGATTTAAGAGAAGATGTAGCGTTGTTTGCCAAAAAGAATGATTACACCGTTTTAAGTTTAACGAAAGAATCGTTCAGCTTGGAAGAAGTGTTTCAAAAATTAACTAAATAAGTTTCACGCAAAGACGCGAAGACGCAAAGAAAAAATCAGCGTAATTAGCGAAATCTGCGGGAAACAATAGAGGCTTTATGATAAGCATATTCAGAAAAGAAATCAATGTGTTTTTCAGTTCGCTGATAGGCTATATTGCCCTGTCGGTGTTTCTCGTTGGCATTGGGCTGTTCGTTTGGATTTTTCCCGATACCAATGTGCTTGATTATGGCTTTGCAGGTTTAGACACTTTGTTTTTTACTGCTCCGTGGGTGTTTATGTTTTTAATACCTGCCATTACCATGCGCTCTTTTTCCGAAGAAATAGGCTTGGGTACAATTGAATTGCTTGCCACGCGCCCGCTTACTGATTTGGATATTATTCTCGGAAAATATTTTGCCGCTTTGGTGCTGGTAGTGTTTTCCATTCTGCCTACGTTCATCTTTTTCTATTCGGTATATCAGTTGGGTTCGCCCGCAGGAAATATTGATACAGGCGCAACATGGGGTTCTTATATCGGGCTGATTTTTTTAGGCGCAGCATTTGTTGCCATCGGCATTTTTGCCTCGTCTATCACCAAAAACCAGATAGTGGCTTTTATTCTGGCGGTGTTTCTTTGCTTCTTCTTTTTCATCGCTTTTGAATCATTAAGCAAGCTGAATGTTTTTTATGCTAAAGCAGATGATATTATAGAAATGTTAGGCATCAACGCACATTACGTTTCTATAAGTCGCGGGGTAGTAGATACCAGAGATGTGATTTACTTCTTGTCTTTAATCACATTGTTTATTTCGTTCACCAAAGTATCGTTAGAAAGCAGAAAATGGAATTGAAACTTACGATATGCGACAACACGATTTTTCCATCATGTGGATACAAATACCTCATGGCAAAATATTATAACCACATAGAAACATAGCTGTGATAACGAAAAAATATCTGGACGAACTAACTTATGAAATAATAGGGGCAGCTATTGAAGTTCATAAAATTAT
>CAYSGX010000142.1:0-7517 GCA_964430605.1 uncultured Chitinophagaceae bacterium | reverse complement strand
TACAGCCGATTGCTTGTTAGCAACAGGATATATCAAAAAGGAAATAGAGCGTGCGCGGCAACACTGCCGTTGGCTAACAAAAATACAGCGGACATTAAAATAAAAAAGCAACCAGCTGTTTTACAGCCGGTTGCTTGTTAGCAACAGGATATATCAAAAAGGAAATAGAGGGTGCGGCGGACATTAAAATAAAAAAGCAACCAGCTGTTTTACAGCCGATTGCTTGTTAGCAACAGGATATATCAAAAAGGAAATAGAGCGTGCGCGGCAACACTGCCGTTGGCTAACAAAAATACAGCGGACATTAAAATAAAAAAGCAACCAGCTGTTTTACAGCCGGTTGCTTGTTAGCAACAGGATATATCAAAAAGGAAATAGAGGGTGCGGCGGACATTAAAATAAAAAAGCAACCAGCTGTTTTACAGCCGATTGCTTGTTAGCAACAGGATATATCAAAAAGGAAATAGAGCGTGCGGTGCTTATTGGTAATGGGATTTATTCAAAAAGTGAGAGGGGGTTAGGTGAATAGTACCAACCACTTACCAAATGGAAAACATGCCTTTTTGAATAAATATAAATTTTTCAGTCTCAAACTTATACAACCATACTTCTGGTTCAAAAATACTGGGAGGTGGAGGCGGATCCGTTTTCCTATTTTTAGGCTTTTTGTATTGTTTTAACCACGGTATTGATTTTGATTTATTAGTCTTTGAAAAAAAATGACTTGCTGAATCTCCGTATACTAATACAGGGTATCCATTAAACTCAAAATAACCATACAATTTATCTTCTTTTCCACTCAATATCCAACTAAAATTTTGCTTATAGAGGACTGCTATTTTAGCGCCTGTATCTTTTTCTACATTAATAAAAAATACAGCCCTTTCCCAATCATAAAAGTCCTTATTTACAGAAAAAATATCTGATAAAAGATCATTAGTCTGAGAATACTTGAGCTCCAGTATATCTACTGGCTTAACCTTTGTATCACTATTTGAGGTAATAGCTAATCCAATCACTGTTATTAATAATATCGCTTTCATTGTTTTATTACTCCTTTATAATTATATTCAATGTACTTATTAGTTTTTACTTCATATACCTTAAGCTTAACAGTAGGATTATATTTATGTATCCATTCGGCAAAATCCTTATCTCCTGTTTTCTTGTGCGAAGGATCGTAGCCAGACGGTAACCCCGATGTAGAAGTTGGATGACTGTGAATATCTTCTCTTACTGGAGTTTTTGCTATTGTCAGTTTATATACTAAATCTGATCCGGCAGCCTCAGTATGAGCTTCATTAGATGAGCCAATATAATTTAAATCACTGCCATACTTAACTTGAGACCACTCGACATTTGAATTTTGTGCAGCAAATTCAAATAACGCTGTGGCTTTTTCATCTCCCTGAATACTCATATAGTTATAACTCGTACCATCAGCAGTACTTTTATCACTTTTAATATTACTCAATATTCCTTTTTCAACTTCAATTGATTTATTAGTTTCTAACTTATTATTATCTAACGCAATAAGTTTATCTGTTTTGTCATCTGTTTTACGAAGAAGAGTAATATTACCTTGCTTATCTAATCCATAATCATCATCTAAATCCCCTAATGGATCGATATTTAAAATAGGGTTGTTCCTAAAAGTGTTATACGGTGTCCATGAAGCCCGTTCCTTTGCTTTTGGATCAATACTAAACCATCTACCTAATCTCGAATCATATTGTCTAAACTCTGTTGTATAATGATTTCCACTTCCTTTGACCTCATTATCCTTTTCCATCCCGTTAAACCCGTAACGATAAGCATTAGCACATTTTTTAGACGGGCTTTCCTGATTTTGTAAGGGCTTTACAAAAAAATTGATTTGGCTTTGATATGTGCTTGTTCTCGTGTTCAACACAAAAATTTTTCAGGGCTTTACAGGTTGCTAAGGTAATATTTTCTATTGGTTTATTTTCATTTTCCAATTGGATTTTAAAGAAGCGGTAAAAAACATAGCTCGATTTTTTATAAAGTAATAATGAAGGGTTGGCTTTGAGCGGTGGGATTATTGCTTTATAAAAAATGAGCATCCAAAGGGGTTTGGGGCATTGGAAGATTGCCCCAATAAAACAACTAAAAAAATAAATGTTCTTTTTGCTGACGGTTCCGCTTCGTGGGTCGGGGTGCGTTCGGTGGCACGGCTACAACAAGCGGCCAAACGGGTGGGATGCTTGCATAAGCGTTGGCTTGGCTGCTTGGTGTGTGTGGTGTTGGCTATTTTACATAATGTTATTATAGGACTTTTTGTGCGGTTGGATGCTCGCATAAGCGTGGTAAAAAAAGTACTATAATGCCACATTATGTAACTTAGCTTCAGGCAGTTTTTTTTGGCGTGTCTTTTTGTTTTGTGCGGTGGGTGCAGCTCTTTGATTTTTGCTTTTATCCGCTAAAAAAACAATTCAACACTAAAGCAAAAAGCAATGTGCTGCAAGTGCGGTGGGTACAAAAAGCATGACAATAAAAAACTGACTGCAACACCACAGGCAGCGTTTGCGTTGGGTTTGAGCTTTGGAACGCTGCAAGCCGTGCCGTGTGCCTGCGTGGGTGGGTTTTATTCATTCGGCAGTAAAAAGAACGTTTATTTTTTACCGATTCTTTTCTTTATCCGATTGGGTGGAACTGTTCAATATCGCTTTGTAAATCTTCCATCTGATTCACTAAATAGCCTTCTGTACTGCTTACATAGCGGTGTCCTGCCATATATTGAACCTGCCTAAGATTGTATTGTTTTAACCAGTGTGTTATGACCGATGTCCTGACCTGTTTAAAGTTGATGAACTTTTTATTTGTGTTCCTAATTTCTTCACTTAATCGTTTCCAGATGTTTATTCCGTCATTGTCGGTAATGGCTTTCTTTCCTGCTGCTGGCGTGGGTAAAAAGTAAAGTTCTGTTTTGTTTGGATTGAGTTTTTGCAGTTCATTTCTAACGGTCAACTGGTATTCCATCAGTTCCATTATTTGGTGTGGTTTCAGTTCTAAAGTCCGTTCGTTGCTCTTTCTCGTTCCTGCTATAAAAATAGTTCCTTCCTTTAGTTTCACATCTTTTAAAGTCAATCGGTTTACTTCATCGGTGCATAAGCCTTGATAAATCATAAGCGATAAAATGGCTTTGTTTCTGCTCCTTGATAGCTTGTAATTTCCGAACCAATTGCACTTTGATTTTTTATGTTCGTCTGTTGGTATTTCGTAGCTGTGGTAAATGCTTTCAAGTTCTTGTTTGGTAAAGGTTGGGTAAAGTGTTCGGCTTTTTGTTCCTCTTATTTTGATGTGTTTGGCTGGATTATCTTCTCTGTGTTCTGCCTGTATCTGCCAGTCAAAAAAATGCTTTAATATATTCAGGTTGATGTTTCTTGTTTTGCTGTGCTGTCCTTTGTTTTGTAAGTGTTTCAGATAGCTTGTTATTTCTGCACTGGTGCAGTTTTCTACTTCTATATTTTGTATATCGCACCAAACAATAAACTCCATCATTTCAGCATTGTAACATTTTATCGTGGCTTTGCTCAGGTCTTTTTGCTGCAAGTATTTTTCAAAGCTGTTCATTATTCTTTTCCAATTAGGTGTGTGTAAATCTGTGTGCTTTCTAAACTGTTATGCCCTAAAAAATTTGCGATTTTTTCAAGGCTCATTCCTGCTTGTAAAAGGTGTGTTGCTATTGAGTGCCTGAGTGAGTGTAAGCCAATATTTTTTTGTTGCAGTTCTATGTTATCGCTTTGCAGTTGCAGGAGTTTTAAACGTGTGTATAGTGCGCCGCCTGTCATGGGTTCTCCGTGTATATTGATAAACAAACGGTGTTCTTTTTTGGTCTTTACTATTTGGCTTCGGTAATCATAAATCCATTCTTGTAAATACGCTGCATTGGTTTTATTGATTGGTACTAATCTTTCTTTGTAGTTCTTTCCTTTTTTCACGTGCAGTATTCTTGTATCAAAATTTATATCGTCTATGCTTACGTTTGCTCCTTCATTTCTGCGTAGTCCGCAACTGTAAAAGATGGTTAATAATGCTTTATCCCTGCTTTGTATGATCTGTTCTTTTTCGGTGTTGGGTTCTTTGCTTGTCAGTTCAAACAGTTCTTTTATTTCCGCTTGTGTGAGTACGGTTATTTCTTTTCGGTGTAGCTTTTCAAGCCTTATTCCCAATGCAGGAACATTTTGTACTCCTTTGTGATTTAGGAACTCTAAAAACTTTTCTATCGCCTGTAAATGTTTGTTGATGTAGTTGTTTGACAAGCCACCGCCCCGCCTTTCATTGGCTCTTGTGCTGATGTATTCGTGATAGGATTTTATATTTTTCTGCTGTAAACTATTGATGTGGTTTACTTGGTTCTTTTCAAGATGGTGTAAAAATTCCCGAACGATTAAAGGCATTCCGTTTACTGTTCCGCTTCCATAACCCAACACGTCCAGCCATTCTTTAAATGATATTTCTAAGTATTGATAGCTTTGATTTTTGAGGTTTATTTTTTGCATCCTTCATCTTTTTAAAAGTTGTGTCTTAATTCGTGTAAGTGCTTGTGTTCATTGGGGTTGATTAAGACAGTTTGCATTTTGTCCGATTGTGTCCGATTAGCTCATTTCTTGTTTGTTTTTCAATGGTATTCGTGAACCGCAAAGCGGTTTGGCTTATTTATCCTTCTTCTTTTTGTTCTTCTGATCGTATGCCTTCCATACCTTTTGCATCACGGTTTTGATTTGGCTGTTTATTCTTTCTTCTAAGGCTTTTCTTTCATTGATTGGAGTTAGTGTATAGATGTAGCCAGTTCGTTGTTTCTTACCGCCTGTTATTTCGATATAGCCGTATTCAATCAGTTCTTGTAAATAGCGGTTCAATGTTCTTGGGTGCATCTTGTTTTCCTGTCTTACTTCGTTGGCTAAAAATCCGGGTGTTTCTCTTTTGCTGTTCCAGTTTTGCAACCATTCGTAAAAGTCTCTTACTGCTCCGCTGAGTTCATCACTCTTTCTAAACAGCACATCCGATAAGAGTTTAAAGCCCCATTCAATATCATTCGGATGGGTTTCTATTTGTACTTCGCCTGTGCTTTGGTCTGCGGTCTGCTCTCGTTGGTATTGGTTGTAAAAGGTGATGGCTTCAATGAAGTTCAACAGCATGGGCAGGGTTCTTCTTTTCTTAAACACTTCTTGCGGTACTTCTATTAGCGGTGCATAAGGGTTTATTACTTTGATGGGTTCTAATGCCTTTTGCATTTGTTGCAGCTTGGTTTGTATTTCTTTTTCCTGATAGCTGTCTATAAGTCCCGCCCTGTATCGCTTTTGGTAATTCATTATTCTTTCGTCCTGCTCTTTGCTATCGTCTAAATAAATCAGGATGCTGCGGTTTGCGTTATCTTCATACACGCTTTCTTTGGTGGTGCAAGCGATTACACTTACCGGCCCTTCTACTATTAGCGTGATGGTTTCCAGTTTTCCGTCTCTGCCTTTGCGTGTGATGGTCTTTGATATTTTCTTTTCGCTTTGAAGTTCTCGCATCGGGAACAGCACGGATAAAGCCCCTTCCAAGTCTTTTACTACAAAAACTTTGTTGCGTATTTCTTCACGTTTGTAGTAGTAAAAACTGTTGCCTGTAAATTGGGTGTGTTCTTTTTTATCTTCTTCGGGTATGCAGTTGGCTACTTTTTCCATCAGGTAACTTTTTCCTGCTCCGCTTCTTGCCAAACATATTACGCTGATGGGGTCGGGTGTTTTTCTGCTTGTCATGGCAAGCAATAAAATCAAGGCGTTTTCTGCTTCGCCTTGTATGCCGCTTGCTGCAAGGTCTTGTATCGTTTGTTCTAATAAAGTTTCGTGCTGTAAATTCTTTATCGCTTCTGTCTTTTCTTTTTCTGTGAGTGGTTTTACTGGCTGTGTGTTTTCGTGGTTCTGCTCTTTTATCTTTTCGAGCCTGTAATTTTCTAAAGCCTGTGTAAGCTCTGCCAATGTTCCTGCCGTTACACTTGTTCCAACTTCCAGGCGTTCCGCTATTTTTCTAATGAACTTCTCTAACTGGGTATCGTTGTATAAATCCAGGTTGTGGCGAAGCGGTGGGATTTCGCTTTCGTTTAAACTCACTTTCAGCGTTACCCGCATTCTGTCTAATCCTTCAAGCCTTACGCCTCCTAATATTTCAATGGTTAGTATGCTATTCTCGTAAATGAGTTGCTCGGGGTTGCTTGTATTGAAGTTTGACATAAAAAGATTTGTGTTTTAATCTAACAGGGCAAAAATAAATAAAGTTGATTTATTACACAACCTTTTGAAACGAACAATTGAATAAAAGTAGATAGTTAGCTACTTTTGTTGTGTTTAAATCTATCAAATGGACTTAGGAGAACAGATAAAACGGATTAGATCCGCTAAAGGGCTTTCACAAAAAGAAGTGCTGAACATTTCAGGATTGGACAAAGCCCAACTTTCACGCATTGAGAACGGCAAAACTGACCCGTCTTTCTCCACTTTAGAGAAAATTGCAAAGGCTTTGGGCGTTTCGCTCTCTGAACTGTTCGCCACCACCGATGAACTAAAGGACGTGAACTCTCACGATAAAACCATAATGGAAAAAGTTAGCCTGATTGAGAGCCTTACCGATGATGAGAAGAACACGCTTTACAGTATGCTTGATGCATTCATAGGCAAGCGTAAACTAAAAGATGCTCTTTCTAATGTATTACAGGATGTAAAATAAAAAAGCCCCGTTTGGGGCTTTTTTATTTTACCTGGGCAAAATTGGGAGCGCTGTTAATGATGGACTGTAAATATACATTTCTGTATGTACTTCGTCGGATGCTTACGTAGAGAATGCCATACGACCGGTCGCCCTGGGCAGAAAAAACTATCTCTTCGCAGGATCACATCATGCAGCAAACAGAGCAGGCATTATTTACTCCCTTATGGCCACTTGTACGGCCAACGACATCGATCCAATGCAATGGCTCACCGAAACACTTTCTAAAATCAACGGTTGCAAATCCTCCGAGTGGCACACGCTGCTCCCTCTGAAAAAAGGCTAATCGCTATATCTTCGTTATATTGCAATATGTAGTTGGTCGAAGGGATACGAAGCTGTTAACAAAACACTTAAATGTAATTATCTCAACCACCAGGATATTCACAATACCATATCCCTTAAAAAACACCTGGAGCAATATGTTTATGATTATTCCTACTGCAGGCCGCACGGTGCCAGACACGGATTATCCCCTATAGAATCCTATACCGGAAAGCAGGTAAACAAGACCGAAACGGCAAAAAGCCTGAAAAAAGCACGTAAAGAACGTATAGAAAAGAATAAATACTTCGCGTGTGGGCCTTGTAGCTTCTAAAAAAGGAAGCAACAGGACTAAAGAAAAGGTAAACACTGCCATTAGCTAACAAAAATACAACGGACATTAAAATAAAAAAGCAACCAGCTGTTTTACAGCCGATTGCTTGTTAGCAACAGGATATATCAAAAAGGAAATAGAGCGTGCG
>CAYSGX010000141.1:325-7523 GCA_964430605.1 uncultured Chitinophagaceae bacterium | reverse complement strand
CGAAATGGCTGGCTATCACCGGACCTGCCGGAAGGTGACTGGCTAATTCTGCGGCAAGGTTTGGTCCTGAAATGCAACCCACTCTTACCACAGTAGTTTCTTTCATAATCAACTCGCTCATGGTGAGTACCTGCTTGCGGCTAAGTGTCTTCACCGTATCTAAAGATGCCCCTTCGGGCAAATCGAAATAAAAACCTTTAATACCATGAATTAAAATATGCTCGGGCGAAAGGTGGGGCGCAAAACGCAACAGTACTTCATAAAACGCTGCCGAAGGAATAGTAGGAAAAATTAACCGGCAATTAGTAGCCACTTCTTCAGGGCTTGTAACAGGATGCACTCTATCATGTACACTTTGCCCCATATTGGTGCGCTGCGAAATAATTTCATCTACAATTTCCTGTCTTCTGGCAAATAACAATACATCATGATTTTCGGCAATCAAATTTGCCAATGCGGTACCAAAACTTCCTGCCCCTATAACACCTATATATTCTTTGGTATTCATGTTTTATTATTTGTGTAATTTTTTATTCGCTGAATTTTTTTCGGCTACACCACCGCTTCAAATCCAAAGCCTGTTAATCTGTTATGATAAAAATATAGCAACTTCATATCAGAAACCTGAATATCGCCCCCGGCATTTTTTACTAAAGGCAACCTGTCATGATACATGCCTAAGTGTGTCAATCCATGCTCAATTAAAGGCTCGGTATCGCGGTTGGCAAAATGGCTGGCAATTCTTATTTTACCTTGCCGGTTTCTCTCAAGAACAGCGGCCCTTAATGAAACAACCGCATCCTTAAATTCATCGTACTTTATAACCCTGTCTTCTTTTGGCAACAACATTAAAGCATATAAATCTAATTTTTTATAGCGTTTCATCAATATTCTGAAAGCAACAAAAGCGACTATATTGCTCGACATTACCACACAGTTTTCTTTATAAGAATGCGCTATTTTTTCACCCAGCATTTTCACATATTCTTCGTGGCGTTGCTGGTCATATTTCAGCTCGCCATCGAGCATGAAATACTTTTTAATATTTACATTATTGCCGTGCTTATCTATACTGTTACCTTTTTCATCTACCAGGTTTCCGAACAAATCCATGGGCTTGCCATAAGAAATGTAGATTTTAGAACTTTGAGTAAGCAACTTAAATATCAGGCGTAATAACTTAAATGAAGTAGAATATTTATCGTTTTCGCCCAGGTATTGTTCTTTACCGGTTTCCTGCAAATAATCTCTAATCAGTTGGGGCGCTTCCAACACAAAATGATAATTAATAACCGAAGGGCAAATGATAATTTTTTTGGCAACGGTACCTTCTTTTTCGGCCTTTACAAAATTTTCATATTGCGCATCCATGCTGGTGCCCAGCAAGCCCAATTTCAGTTTAGACTCTAACGCGCCCGAGCGCGAGCGTGTGCCACCCGGAAAAAATATGCTATGACAACCTGATTGAATGGCAAGATTAGAATAGGTTTTAAGCGTTTCTAAATAGAAGGTATTTTTCTTTCTTCTGTCTACTTTATATGCGCCCAGGCGGCTCATAAAATATGCTAATATTCTGATGCCGAAAAGATTTAATCCGGCACCATAAATAAATGGCGGAATACCAATATCGTGTATTGCCCAACCTACCAGCATAGAATCTAAATTGCTGGAATGGGTAGGCACCATTACCAAAGTATTGTCTTTGCCTAAAGCACGCAGCGTGTCAATTTCGCCCACCATTTTCACACGGTCTTGTATGCTGAATTGCTTATCGATACGCTCTCTGAAATTCTTGCCCACACTGGTTTTCAGCAAGCGCGAAAAACCAAAGGGCACCATCACTTTGGCAAAGTCGTGAATATTGGGGTCGAAGTGTCCCGCTATTTCATTGGCATAGCGTGATACCATCGAGTATAATAATGCCTTAGATTCTTTAGAAGGCTCTTTAGGCGGATTAGGCTGCGAAGTAATTTTTATCAATTCGCTTTTAACCGTGTTCCAATATTCTTTCTCATCGGGAGCATCGGCTTTCCAGGGCTTTTGAGTTAAGCGAATGCGCTCCTGATATACTGCCCGTGCAACTTCTTCTACCAGTTCTTCATGTGTGCTGAATTTGGCAAGGCATTTATTAAAGCCTTCATCAATTACCTCTTTAATAAACTCATACCTGCGCTGGCTCATTTTAACAATGGGCCAGTCTTCCGAATTGGGTAATATATACGGATACTTCTTTTGGGTATTATCGTGAAAATTATTGTTCAAAGTGTTGGTTGTGTTATAAAAAAGAATTTCCGACCGGAATGCCGGAAATTCAAAGTTATAAAAAACAGTAAGAAGAAAGCAAAAAGGTTATTTTGCTTTTCTTATATCGTAGTTAAGTTCGCTATTGGCATCGTTATCAGAAATACGAACACCATTTTTATAAGGCACTAACCATGTGCCTTTTATGCCTAATTTTTTGAAATCTTTTTCGGCAGCTTTCGCATCGGCAAAATCAGTAAAGTAGCCCACCACATATTTGTTTTTGCCGTCAACATTTTCAGTTTGTAATGTTTTATCATCAGAAAAAAGATTGGTAACATTATTGGCAAACGCTCCCAGTTGAATTTTAAATGCTAAACCGGTGGGCGCTTTAGGCGAAGCAGTTGCTTGCTGTTGCGCCATTTGCATAGCCTCTTTTTGCAAGGCTTTATTTTCTTCTCCTAAAGTGTTTACATCGTCTAAAAGTTGCTTTTTTTCTTCTTGTAATTTAGCCACTTGTGCTTCTAAGGCAGTGTTTTTATCTCTTAACGGTTTCAGTAAGGCATCTTCTGCCGCTTCTTTTGCCAGTTCTTTTTTACTCTTTTTCTTTTCTTTAGCCTCTGCAACATTATATACTAAGGCTGCAAACAAAAACGACAGTAAAACAATTCTTTTCATAAGTATGGTTTTTTTGATGATACACCACAAAGAAATAAATAAATAAGCAGTTTTTTAGTGTTATTTTAACACGCTGAACAATTGCATGAACAAAATTCAGGTCAATTATTAAATATCTATGAGTGTTACGATTCCTATTTTTCCATTGGGGCTGGTGGTTTTCCCCGGAGAAAGATTAAACCTGCACATCTTTGAACCCCGCTACAAGCAACTGATTAACGACTCGGTTGAAGCGGGCGCTTCATTTGGAATTACGCCATACATAGAGGGCAATGTGGGTTTAGTGGGCACCGAAGTAGAAATTCTTTCAATACACAGAATATATGCCGGTGGCGAAATGGATATTTCAGTAAAAGGCAATAAAATTTTTCAGGTGAAGAAAATTTTGCCCGAGTATAATGAAAAACTTTATGCCGGTGCTGAAATTAGCTGGGTCGCGGAAGACCTTAAAACAGACATCTATTTAGTAAATGAAATTATAAAAATGATGCAGCAACTGCACGGGCTTTTAAATATTACAAAAGATAAAATTCCTGATGCCGCTTCGCTAAAATCGTTTTTGATTGCACATTATATCGGGTTGAGTTTAGAGCAGGAATTTGATTTGCTTTGCAAGAAGAAAGAGCAGGAACGGCTTAAATATATCTACACGCATTTAATAAAAATACTTCCGGTAGTAAAAGAAACTGAAGCCCTGAGGCAACGCATAAAAGCTAACGGGCATTTTAAAAATATTCAGCCACCTGAATTTTAGGTTTGAAAATTTATGCTAAAACTGCTGCATGGCAACCAGCTTGTGGTAAATCCCGTTTTTCGCCATAAGGCTGATATGATTACCACGTTCAACAATATTGCCTTCGTGCATCACTAAAATTTCATCGGCATATTGAATGGTAGAAAGGCGATGCGCAATTACAATAGAAGTGCGGTTTTGCATTAAACGGTAAATAGCATCCTGCACCAGCTTTTCCGACTCGGTATCGAGCGAAGAGGTAGCTTCATCTAAAATTAAAACAGGCGGGTCGCTCAACACCGCACGGGCAATGGTGAGCCGCTGCTTTTCACCACCGCTCAGCTTGTTGCCCCTGTCGCCAATTATAGTATGATAGCCGTTTTCAAGTTTTGAAATATATTCATGGGCATTGGCAATTTTTGCCGCGCGTATTACATCTTCTTCCGAAACATTTTTCAGCCCGAAAGAAATATTGTTAAACACCGTGTCGTTAAACAAAATGGCTTCCTGCGACACCACGCCAAACAATTGCCTTAAACTGTTGAGCGTACAGTCTTTCACGTTTACGCCATCAATTAAAATTTCACCTTCCTGCACATCATAAAATCTTGGCAGCAAATTCACCAGTGTAGATTTCCCTGAACCCGATTGTCCAACTATTGCCACCATCTTTCCTTTCTTCACATCTATATTGATGTTCTTCAAAATCTGCTTGTGGTCGAAATTATGGTAAGCAAACGATACATTTTTCAGCATAATATTTTGCTGAAATTTATTCAGCACCACAGCACCGGGCTTTTCGGTAATGGTATTTTCAGCATCCAGAATTTTGTAGATGCGCTCTGACGATGCCAGGCCTTTTTGAATATTATAAAACGCTGCCGAAAAACTTTTTGCCGGAGGAATAAGCTGCGAAAAAATCAACATGAAACCAATAAAAGATTCGGCAGGTAAATTATTTTCAGGGTCTAAAACCAGCTTGCCGCCAAACCACAAAACCGTTACCACAATGCTAATGCCCATAAATTCTGAAAGCGGTGACGACAAATCTTTTCTGCGCTGCATCTTAGTCATCAGGCGGGAATAAGAGTTGTTTTCTTTTCCAAATTTTTCAGTCTGAAACGTTTCAGCCGTAAACGCTTTGATGATTCGAAGGCCTGAAATAGATTCTTCAATAATCTGCATCAGCTCGCCCAGTTTGCTTTGTCCTTTAATAGAGGTGCGTTTCAGGCTTTTACCTATTCTGCCCACAATAAAACCGGTAACCAGCAACATGCCCAATACAAAAACGGTCAGTTGCGGGCTCATAAAAATCATGGCCGAAAGATAAACCACAATAGTAATAGGCTCGCGAAAAGTTACTTCTAAAACACTGATAATACCATACTCAACTTCCTGCACATCAGATGTCATGCGGGTAATCACATCGCCCTTTTTTTCGTTGGCATAAAACGCCAGTGGCAACGAAAGCAACTTTTGAAACAGTTCGTTTCTGATATCTTTCACCACACCATTTCTTACCGGAGCCAGAAAAAATAAAGAAGCATACCGAAAAGTATTTTTCAGCAAAAAAATGACGGCTACCAGTAAACAGATAAACAACAGCGCGTCAATTTTTCCGTAAGTAACAATTACTTTCAGAAAATAATGATTGAACAGGTCAATAAAATATTTCACTGAAAACTGAAAAGCAGGAAGTGTGGGAATGGCGGTTTCGGCAGTAATATTTTTATCGAAAAGCAATTGCAGAAAAGGAATAATCATGGTGAGCGATACCAGCGAAAACAGAATGGACATAAGGTTAGCGCCTACGCTCAACAATACCTGAAAAGTATATTTTTTCAGATAGGCTAATATCCTTATGAAATTATTCATGCAAGCGCAAACTTACGAAATAGATGTTGTTTGGGTGATTATTGGGCAGTGTTCTTCGCAACATGCCGCTCGGTTTTCTTTTTTGTCATTCCGCAGGAATTTTTCTTATTCTGAAACTATCTATGTGAAAGTTTCTTACAGAATAATAGGAAGAGCATTTTTCGGATTGAAAATCCTACAATACTGCTTCGGAATTATAAATTCCGAGGAGTGGGTAATCAAAATTTGTTATTTAAACACATATATTTGAATGAAAATTATTATCATTGAAGGTGTAATTTTTCGGATCAAAAAAATAATGATAAATGAAAAAACTTGTTTTACTGCCACTCTTAATGTTTGCCTTATTAATTTCTTGTTCAAAAGAAAAAAAAATTGAAAGAAATCTTTACAGAAAAGATGGTTTGTGGGAAATTAGCAACATTAGGGCAGAGCTATACAATAGTAGCAACAGATTACTTTATTCAGAATCTTATAATAATGCAGGAACAATTGTTTTTAATAAAGATGGTTCGGGGCGTGCGACAGAGCTAATAAATAATAGAACCTATATGTATGAGTTTGAGTGGACAAATACAGATAAAGAGATTTTCATAACGATACCGAATAAGGTTACGGAACGATATAAAATTCTTGATGAATCGAAGAATAGCCTTGAAATACAAAAGAAAGAACCTATCGATAACACCCCTTCGTCATCATTATTTGTGCTTACGTATCGGCTAGAGAGAAAAAAATGAATCAGGGAACTTCCGCTACTACTAAAAAATTCAATTAAAATTATTTGTTGGTTTTCTTTTAAAACTAAACTTATACTGCACCGCCACATAAAAGCTCAAAGCATCGGAAGGAATGATGCCGGGACCGGGATAAGCATCGGCTCTGCGGGTGAAATACCTGTTGTTGGTCAGGTTGTTGATGCCTGCTTCCAACTGAAACCATTTTATGGGATACTGTGCCGAAAAATCCATTACATAATATGACGGAATAATCCCGTTTACCGCAGTGGAAGTTCTTACAGCGTTGGTGGCATCGGTATAGTGTTCTTTCACATAAGAATATTGCAACGACAGCTTCAGCTTCTGAACCGAAAACCCGATACCTGTTCTGATTAAAACAGGCGGCACTAATTCTACCTGATTGCCATCAACAGATGAATCTTGAGATTTGGTATAAGTAGAACGAATGAATGAACAATTAAAGAAAACATTCAGCGCATATTTTTCGTTGTTCAGCCCGAATACCTGCAATAAATCACTTTCTAAAAACGATTCCAAACCAAGCGTGAGCGACTGCCCTATATTGGTGCGATAGCGGTAAGGCATGAACGGTGAAACAGTATCATTCTTAAATATCAGTCCGATACGATTATTGTATGAAAGCAAAAATGTGCTGATGTCGTAATTGATAATTCTTTTGTATGTGCCTCTTACGCCTAAGTCGGCATTAAAGCCTCTTTCGTCCTGAATATTCAGGTCAACTTTCAAATTCGGATTTTCAATTCTCAAATCGCTGAAAGTGATAGAACGATAATTTTGTGAAAAGTTAGCATACGTTTCTATAAAAGTCATCGGTTTGTAGCTTGCCCCAATACCCAGCAAAACCAAGCCTCTTGCACGGTTACGCTGTTCGGGAATTAATGTGTCAACCACAATATTGCCTGCAAAATCA
>CAYSGX010000141.1:0-315 GCA_964430605.1 uncultured Chitinophagaceae bacterium | reverse complement strand
GTATTCTGATATTGTAATTTCCATCGGCTGCCGTGTAGATATATTCGCTGCGAATACCCGGAGTAATGGAAAAATTTTTGGTGATATTAAATACATTTTCAGCAAACCATGCAAAGTTGAAACCCGGGAAAACATAGTCGGATTTTCCGGGACGCTGAGGGTTCAGAAAACGAAAATTGGGTGTGCTGTCATTATCGGCAAAGCCTTGCGCTTTCTCGGTCATGCCTCTATAAATCCTAACGCCCGTCAGCACCGTATGCGATTGCTTAAATAAATTATAGCGATGAATAAAACGGGTTTCATTGCCGAAATTCA
>CAYSGX010000140.1:0-7529 GCA_964430605.1 uncultured Chitinophagaceae bacterium | reverse complement strand
AATGGTTGCACCCGCCATGCAGGTAGTGTTGGGCGGTGGCGTTGAGCCTGACGGCACAGGCAGCATTGCCGATAAGGTTGTGAAAATACCTACCAAAAAAATTCCCGAAGTATTGCGTCTGGTACTAAACGATTATGCAGCAAACGCACACGAAGGCGAATATTTCAATCACTATTACAGAAGGCAGGAAGACAAATATTTTTACCGTATGCTGAAACCTTTGGCAGATACTACCGCATTTACCCAAAACGATTATATTGACTGGGGGCACAACGAAACCTACGTGCAGGAAATTGGTGTGGGCGAATGTGCGGGCATTATTTTAGACGTAATCGGAACGGTGATTAAAGAAAGCGAAGAAAAGCTGTTTTGGGTAAAAGAAGGCTTGTCGGAATATGCTTTTGCTGATGCCATTTACAATTCATACAGCAGCATGGTAATTGGTGCAAAGGCTTTGCTGTTAAGCATAGATAAGCAATGCAATACACAGGTGGGCATTATCCGCGATTTCAACGAGCAGTTTTACAAAACAGGCTACATACAGTTGCCGCTCGATTTTGAAACATACATATTGCAGATTAATAAAAATGAACCCGATAAAACTTTTGCAGAAAAATATTTTAACGATGCCGCTGTTTTCTTAAACGAAGTAAAAACATTTCGTGAAGCACAAATTGCGGCAGACAAAGCACAGGCAGATAAAAAAATTATTGACAGTCATTATAAAGCGTAAAGAAGTCGAACATCGCAAATCGAAAAATCGAATATCGAAAAAAATGAAAAACAAAAAACTGATTTTAGTAGGCGCAGGTCCGGGCGACCCTTCTCTGATTACACTGAAAGGTGTGGAAGCATTAAAGCAAGCTGATGCCGTTTTGTACGATGCATTGGTACACCCCGATTTGCTTAATCATGCCAAAGAAAACGCAGTGAAAATTTTTGTAGGCAAACGCGCAGGCGAACACAGCATGAAGCAGGACGAAATCAATCAACTGATTGTGGAAACCGCTTTCATGTATGGCAACGTAGTAAGGCTGAAAGGTGGCGACCCTTTCATTTTCGGAAGAGGATACGAAGAGCTTGAATTTGTAAGAAAATTCGGTATGCAGACAGAAGTAATTCCGGGCGTAAGCAGTTCAACAGGCTTAACTGCGTTGCAGCAAATACCATTAACCACCAGAGGCATGAACGATGGCTTTTGGGTAATTACAGGCAACACCAATGAAGAAAAATTATCGGAAGATTTAAAAGTTGCCGCGCAAACCAACGCCACAGTTATAGTATTAATGGGCTTTAAAAAATTAGCGCAGATAGCGGCTGTTTATCAGCTTATCGGTAAGGGCAATTTGCCTGTGGCGGTAATTCAGAACGGCTCATTTGAAAACGAAAAAATCGCCATTGCAACGGTAGATACTATTGCTGAAGAAGTTGCAAAACAGCAGTTGGGCACGCCCGCCATAATTGTTTTGGGTGAAGTGGTAAGGCTGCATCCTTCGTTCAGTAAAGAAACGGCAACTGCCAAGCTGTTTAAGATTAGGCAAGACAACTGGCAGCAGGCACAATGGATTAGCAAAAAAGACTGGACAATCCGTTCAGGCGTTCCCGAACCACCCGGCATTCAGCCTTTAGAGCATTTGGCAAAACTTCGTTTCAGAAGGGCAATCAGAAGCTATATCAAACAACGTGAAAAAGAAAAAAATATTCAGCACTGAAAAATTATGGTTATGAAATTATACAGCAACATTTTGATTTGGACACTTCCCAAAGAGTTGTTTATTTTTTAACCACATAGAAACATAGCTGTGATAACAAAAAAATACTTGGACGAACTAACTTATGAAATAATAGGGGCAGCTATTGAAGTTCATAAAATTATGGGCAGGGGTTTATTAGAAAGTGTTTATCACCAATGCTTAAAAGAAGAATTATTACATAGAAAAATAAATTTTTTAACAGAGATGAAAGTCCCTGTAACTTATAAAGGCAAGATGTTAGATATAGATCTCAGATGCGATTTATTTGTTGAACAGTGTATTGTTGTGGAATTAAAATCTGTTCAGGAAATAACAGCTACGTTTGAAGCGCAGCTTCTAACCTATATGAAACTGTTGAAATCTCCGAAAGGCATTTTGCTCAATTTTAATTGCTTTAACATATTTAATGAAGGACAAAAAACTTTTGTAAATTGAATATTTCGGCATATTACCCCAAAGCTAAACTATGTTTCTATGTGGTTAAATTTATTTCCATTGAAAAGAAAAAGAACTTGGTATAGAACACCCTACTTTGTTCTCCCCCTTTGCAAGGGGGAGTTAGAGGGGGTTTTAAAACTTTAAAATGTCAGGCAACTTAAAACATAACGAACTCTATCCTGTTTTTCTGAAATTAGAAAACCTGCACACCTTAATTATAGGTGGTGGCATTGCGGGCACAGAGAAACTGCGCTTTATGCTGAAAAGCAGTCCTAATGCACAAGTTACGTTGGTTGCTGCGGAAATTTCCGAAGAAATAAAAACCATTGCGCAACAGTACGCTACTGTATTGCTGCTGCAAAGAAATTTTGAAGATGCCGACCTGAATGAAAAAGATATAGTAATTATCGCTACCGAAAATGCCGAACTGAATGCAGCCATTTGCAATAAAGCAAAAGCGAAAAGAATATTGGTAAATGTTGCCGATACGCCCGCTTTGTGCGATTTCTATTTAGGCGCAATTGTTACTAAAGGCGATTTGAAAATTGCTGTTTCAACCAACGGCAAATCGCCCACCTTTGCAAAACGATTCAGAGAAGTGCTGGAAGAAACACTGCCCGATGAACTGCCGCAACTGCTCAACAACCTGCAACAAATCAGAAACAGCCTGAAAACAAACTTCGCTGAAAAAGTGAAGCATTTGAATCAACTTACTTCAACCCTGATAAATGACACAAAATAACCATATAGACCTGACCCCGCTCAACGAGAAATACCAAGACCTTACGCCCATTGAAAGAGTAAGACAGGTGTTTGCAGATTTCGATGAAGAAGACGTGCTGCTTACTTCTTCGTTTGGCACTTCATCGGTGTATCTGTTGTTTTTGTTTCACAAAGCGCGACCCAATCACAAAGTGTATTTCTTAGATACCACTTATCATTTCGATGAAACCATTGCCTACCGCGAGCAACTGCGTACCATGTATAATCTCAACATTGTTGACATGCTGCCCGACAAAGCGGAAAATGAATTTACGCGCAAGAATGAAGTCTGGAAAGACAATCCCGATTTGTGTTGCGAAATAAATAAGGTGAAGCCACTTGACGCTGTGAAGCAAAAACATAAAATATGGGTTACAGGCTTACGGAAAGACCAAAGCGATACCCGCGCCAACAAAACCATTTTTGAGTATGACGGAGAAATCATTAAGTTCTACCCGATTATTGATATACACCACGATATGGTAAGAGCTTTTTCTGTTGCCAACCACCTGCCCGAACACCCGATGGTTAAATTCGGGTACGATTCCGTTGGCTGCCGCCATTGCACACAACCCGGCAAAGGCAGAGAAGGCAGATGGGCGGGCAAGGAAAAAACAGAATGCGGCTTACATAACAGACCATTGGTGAAATGAATAGATATAAGATGTTATAAACCATTTTAATGACAGAACTAAACGACATATTACCGGATGACCTGAATGAAACTTTTCATAGTTTAGGCTATGATGAAGAATACAGTTTGACCGCTCGTTCAGTAACATATCTTGACAACGAACTACATTTTGACTTTTCACTTTATTTAGGTGACATTGAACAAAATGAAACCCAACTTTGGCAGTTACAAGTAAAAAATTATCGTGACAGTAAAATTGATATAGAAAACTTTGGCGGTTATTTCAATTTTTATTCAGACCACTTTTTGCTTTGGGAATTTACAGACAGAGAAACTGAACTCTACTTCAAGAAACCAACTGGCAATCCAGAAAAACTGCTTGCTGACATTTACACCATTCACAACGCGATTTTTGACAATTACATTTCAATAGAAAAATTTCTTAACGGGAACAACTTGTTGACTTTATGTAACGCAAATCATGGACTGTTCGCAAGAGGGTCTAAACAGATTTTGAAATATTACTTTAACTGTTTAGACAAAGCTGGGAAAGAACCGTATTTCTATGGAGACTTTCCTCCAAAAAAGTGGGACGGTGAAAAATGGGTTCTTGAAGATAAAGACCTGAAAGTTGCTATACTTGGCGGGACTTATTTCGTTGGACAAACTTTTAACTTTAAACGACTTGACAATTAAAATTTTAAAAGAAAAATGGCTTATACAGCCGATATGAGAAAATCAAAAGTTAAGGGAAAGCCTGTCCCCCTAGGGGGTTAGGGGGATGAAAAACTAAAAACTAATTACTGAGAACAGAAAACTTACAACTGCTAAATGAAAATAGAAATACAAAGAATCAACAATGCCACTTTAATGGAAGCCGTAAATGAAGACGGTGCAAAACTCATTATGGACGGTTCACCCGATGTTGGCGGAGTGAATGGCGGCTTGCGCCCCATGCAGTTGTTACTCGCGGCAGCAGGCGGTTGCAGCAGTATTGACGTTATCGAAATTCTGAAAAAGCAAAAGCAACCTTTGGAAGATTTGCACGTTTCGGTAGAAGGCGGCAGAGATAAAAACGAAATACCTTCGTTGTTCAAAAAAATTCATCTGCATTTTACGCTGAAAGGAAATTTAGATGCGGAAAAAGTAAAACGTGCTGTCAGCCTTTCTATGGAAAAATATTGCAGCGTTGCAAAAACATTGGAAAAAACAGCCGTGATAACCCACAGTTTTGAAATATTGCCGTCTGCTTTAGCTGACGAAGAAAGAACAGAAAAATGAAAAATAAGATAACTAAGAAAATAGACTTCTTTGGAAAATGATGTATTACACTTGAAGAATGTTTGTCATGGTGAGTTTATCGAACCATGTTGGGCAGGCTACGCACTATCCTTCGACAAGCTCAGGATGACAACGCACATTTTCTGAAGAGGTCTAATTAAGAAATTAAGGAAAGCCCGTCCCCCTTTGAAGGGGCAGGGGGGTGAAAAACTTAAAACTGATTACTGAAAACTTATAACTACTAAATGAGCAACATAAAAGAAAATAAAGAAGGCAATTTTGAAACCCTTGCCGTTCGCACCCGTGCAGCACGCACTGTACAACGCGAACACTCCGTGCCGTTATACCTCACATCTTCTTTTACATTTGAAGATGCAGAGCAAGCGCGGGCGTTGTTTGCCAACGAGCAGCAGGGCAATATTTATTCGCGCTTTTCCAACCCCAACAACGATGAATTTATTCAGAAAATGTGTTTGCTTGAAAGCACGGAAGACGGCTTTGCCACCGCTACGGGCATGGCGGCAATGTTTGTAAGTATGGCGGCTTTTCTTGATGCAGGCGACCACATACTTATTTCACGTTCAGTATTCGGCTCAACGCATCAGATTGTCAATAATATTTTTCCCCGCTGGAATATTCAGCATACGTTTGTTGATTTAGACGATTTCGATAACTGGGAAAATCATATCCGCCCCAATACCAAAATGATTTTTGTAGAAACGCCTTCTAACCCCTCGTTAGATTTGGTCGATTTGGAAAAATTAGTGGCGTTGGCAAACCGCCACAACGTATTGGTAAACGTAGATAATTGCTTCGCCACGCCATACCTGCAAAACCCCGCGAAATATGGCGTGCACTTGGTAACACATTCTGCTACCAAATTTATTGACGGACAAGGGCGTGTTTTAGGTGGCTGTATTCTGGGCAGTAAAGAGCATATTGAAAAAGTGCGTTTCTTCGCCCGCCACACAGGACCTGCGCTGTCGCCATTCAACGGCTGGATACTGTCAAGGTCATTGGAAACCTTAGCCGTGCGCATGGAACGCCACAGCAGCAATGCCCTGTACATAGCCGAACAATTGGAAAAAAACCAATACATCAGCAAAGTAAAATATCCTTTTCTGAAATCGCACCCGCAATATGAACTTGCGCAAAAGCAAATGCGTTTAGGCGGTGGAATAGTTTCTTTTGAAGTGAAAGGCGGCTTGGAAGCAGGTCGCAGGTTTTTAGATGCGTTGCAGATGATTAGCCTCTCTGCCAACTTGGGCGATACCCGAAGCATTGCCACGCACCCCGCATCAACCACGCACTCGAAAATTTCAGAAGAAGAAAGAAAAAAGGTTGGTATTACCGATGGCTTAATTCGTATTTCAATAGGGTTAGAAAACGTTGATGATATTCTGAAAGATATAGAACAAGCATTATTGAAAAGTCCATAGACGATAGCCCATAGTCCATAGATGGCTTAGGGCTAAAAGCTAACGACTAAAAACTGATTACTGAGAACTGAAAACTTATAACAACAATGATAACAACAGACATTTGCATTATCGGGGCAGGACCCGTAGGATTATTCGCAGTTTTTGAAGCAGGCTTATTAAAACTGCGCTGCCATTTAATTGATTATTTGCCACAGGTTGGCGGACAGCTTTCTGAGATTTATCCCAAGAAACCCATTTATGATATACCGGGGTTTCCTTCTGTGCTGGCGCAGGAATTAATAGATAACCTGATGAAACAGATTGAGCCGTTTAAGCCTACATTCACTTTGGGTGAAAGAGTTGAAACTTTTGAAAAACAGGAAGACGGCAGTTTCATTGTTAATTCTCATTTAGGCACAAAAATTCACGCTAAAGTAATTTGCATTGCAGGCGGCTTGGGTTGCTTTGAACCCCGCAAGCCCGAAGCAGCCAATATTGATGAGTTTGAAGACAAAGGCATCAACTACATTATCCGCGACCCCGAAGTGTATCGCAATAAAAAAGTAGTGCTGGCAGGCGGTGGCGATTCGGCTTTAGACTGGACAATTTATTTAGCCGATGTTGCGGCAGACCTTACTTTAATTCACCGCACTTCATCATTTCGCGGTGCACCCGATTCAGTGAGTAAAGTGATGAAACTTTCCGAAGAAGGTAAAATCAAATTGTTGCTCAATACAGAAATCAATGGCGTTTCAGGCAACGGAAAACTAAGCGCAATTGAATTGAAAAATCAGGAAGGACTGCTGAATATCGAAACCGATTATCTGATACCGCTTTTTGGTTTGAGTCCGAAATTAGGACCTATTGAACACTGGGGGCTGAACTTAGACAAAAACGCCATTGAAGTAAATACCAAAGATTTTGAAACAAGCGTTTCGGGCGTTTATGCCATTGGCGACATTAACACATATCCCGGCAAACTGAAACTGATTTTATGCGGATTTCACGAAGCAGCACTGATGAGTCACGGTGCATTCAAGTATATTTTTCCTGATAAGAAATATACCATGAAATACACTACGGTAAACGGTGTGGGTGGGTTTTAGGTGAAGTGAATTATTAGATTTCTTCGGAAAATGTGGGTTGTCATTCCGACCGGAGGGAGGAATCTCTTGGTTTAAGCTACCATTTCGTATGAAGTAAGGACTCTTTTGATTTAGAGATGTTTCCAAAGTTTAT
>CAYSGX010000139.1:6744-7531 GCA_964430605.1 uncultured Chitinophagaceae bacterium | reverse complement strand
ATTTCTATTCATCCTGTGAATACGTGTATTTTCTCGCAAACAATTTCACTTGAACATCAAAAAACTACCATGTATCTACCCTCTGCTAGATTTTATATTCTTCAAGAATGTTTCTCTTCTCTTTAGAAGTTGCTCAACTTTTTTTTTCCTCTACCACAATTTCATTCAATGTCTGTAATATTTTGCCTTCGATTGTATTTTCTCTTCGGCTTGTCAAATTTATCAGCTTGGATATTTTTTCTGAAAAATTTATCGAAAAAAAACTTGTTTAAATTATTCCTATTCTACCGTTTGAAATTTGCCCGTTTCTATCGGGACTAAACCTACCTGTTGTTTTTAATTTGGATTTTTTTTACTTCAACTTTCGCATTTTTTAAATTCCAAATATCAAAAAGGACATCCCGACGTACAGTCGAGTAGAATGCTGAATGGGTTTTGAAGATGATCTTTTGCATTCCACACCTACTTTTTCTGTCTCGCTCCCAAAAGATGGGTGTGAAATAAAAATGATTTTTTCTAAATTCCCAGACTCGCTCACATTATCTATTTTGAGACGGCTCGGAACCGAGTCTCACATCTCGTGCCGCACGTCGAAGCGTCCTTTTTGATACCGTGAATTTAAAAATTAGAAAGTTGAAGTAAAAAAATCCAAATTAAAAACAACCGGTAGGTCTAGTCCGATTCAAACGGATTTCCTTCGGTGATGATAAAATCAAAAAATAAAAATAAACTTTTCATAATCAGCACAAAGTTGACGAAGCCCTAACAATGTCGAACTGCCTAGAAA
>CAYSGX010000139.1:0-6734 GCA_964430605.1 uncultured Chitinophagaceae bacterium | reverse complement strand
TCGCGGTAAAGCATGTAATAAAAAATTACCGTTAAAAGAAAGAAACCGATTTGAAATGAACTGATAAGAAAAATATGTGATAGAAATAAAGCGATAACTCGTAAAACAACTTCAAATCAAATCAATCAAATGTTTGGAAACGATAATTGCATCTGTGTATGATCGGTATCTACAATCTTGAAAAAATAAATTATAAGAAATACGATGACCAGCAGAAAATATTGATTTTTGGATAGAAAAATAGAAATGAGCATGAAAATATTGATTTTTGTCCTGAAGTCGGGACAATTTGTGATTGGATTTGGGTGAATTCGAGGCTGGTGATTCGATAAATTCGGAGTGGATCAGACCTGGACAAACTTTCAGCCAGGATGAAAAATTATAGTGGAAAGGGTACACGCGAAATATCATTTTTCTATAGAAAGTTGATACAATACAATAGAGGGGTACCGCAACATGATTTTAGCGGGCTATTTTGCCGGCAATTATTTAGATAAACGTTTTGAAAACACTAATGCGCTTTTTACCGTTATAGGCGCGTCATTAGCAGTAATAATATCATTGGTTTGGATAATTTGGAAACTCGTTAACCAAAAATAAGTATGTTGAAATTCAGGCATTATTTAAAAGAGTTACTAAAAGTTACCTTTTATATCATTATTGTGTTAACAGGCTTAGGCTATGTGCCACAGTTTGATGTTATTAATGCCGTGTCATGGTTCAGCATGTTGTTTTTCTTTTTCTTTCATCTTGTTTTTGGTTATTATGCTACAAGAGGCTTAGATAAACCCATTTTTATTTACATTTTTTTGGGCGGAATGGCAGCCGAATTTTCTTTAAGCATTGTTTTTATAGTTTTTTGGTATAAAATGTTTAACCCCGTTACCAATTACTTTGTATTGCCTTTCATGTTTTTCTTCACTGTTTACAAAGTATTTTCGGTAGCTATTTTTATGAAGTATTTTAATAAGCCGAATGAGGCTAATGCTTTAGAGAAAAAATAATACTAATTGTTTCCGATAAACCTATCGGGATTACAATAGTTTATACCGTAAGGCATTGGCTAATATTGAAGTATAAGCGGTATAATTTATCTTTCAACGTAGTTTCATCACTCTACCTAATTCCCGCTTATTATCGCGCTCTTTAATGCTGTCGCGCTTGTCGTGCGTTTTCTTACCGCGGGCTAAAGCTATTTCGAGCTTGGCCAAGCCTCTTTCAGAAATAAACATCGCTACCGGAATAATGGTAAAGCCCTTCTCTTTTATTTTGCCGTGAATTTTTTTCAGCTCTCTTTTATTAAGCAGCAACTTGCGCTGGCGCACAGGGTCGTGGTTGGCATAAGTGCCCAGCGTGTATTCAGCAATATGAATATTTCTTACATACAGCTCATCTTTTTTAAAGAAGCAAAACCCATCGGTAAGGTTTACTTTGCTTTCGCGCACCGATTTTATTTCAGTACCAGCCAACTGAATGCCTGCCGTGTATTTATCTACAATTTCGAAATCGAAAAACGCTTTTTTGTTTTTTATATAAACTTTTGGTGTTGCCATTTATGGTTGTAACGAGCTGAACAGATGTTCAATTTTTTCTTTCTTCAAAATTTTTTGTCCCTGCCTGCCACTGGCAATAAGCCTGTGCCCCACATGGGCTGTAAAACTGCAAATAATTTCGTTGCCGTTTATAGCTTCTACAGTAGCGGTAAAGACCACCGTGTCATTTACCAGTGCAGGCGCATGATGATTTACATGCACAAACATGCCAATGCCTTCTTCATCGGCATCTTTCATTTCCAGCACAAACAAACGGCAAGCCCATTCAGCATCTCTTGCTATTGAAAAAGTGGCATAAACGCGATGTACCGTGCCGCTTTCAAAAGTGGCAATATCTGCGGAAGAAACAACCTTGGTGTATGTTTTTACATCTCCTGTTGAAAATGAGATATTCATCTGTGAAGCAAATTTAGTTAGTAATCAATGCAAAAATATTTTCCGGCAGCATGTTTTTTGCTTCCGTTTTGTACAACAGGCGGCATCATAGCAGCATAGTAAAGCTGCTTGTCTTCTTCACCTGAATGAAACATCCATACCCTAAATAATATCTTTTTCTTTCAGAATAATTTCCATTTCAGCCTGAAGATTTTGTGCTTCTCCGGCAGCTCTATCAGCAAAATCTTCACCGCCCGATGCGTAAATAATGCTGCGCGAAGAGTTGACCAACAGTCCGCAATCGTTGTTCAAACCCGCCTCGCAAATGCTTCGCAAATCGCCACCCTGCGCGCCCACGCCCGGCACTAAGAAGAAATGTCGCGGCACAATTTTCCGAAGTGAAGCAAATTTTTCGGGATGTGTCGCCCCCACTACAAACATCATATTATCGGGCGTTCCCCACGATGCCACTTTTTCGGTTACTACTTCGTACAGCTTTTTGCCTCCGACACTAAGCATTTGAAAATCGTTACTGCCTTTGTTAGAAGTTAATGCCAGTACAATTACCCATTTTCCTGCTTCCTGAATAAACGGTTTTACGGAATCTTCGCCCATGTAAGGCGCAACAGTGATGCTGTCGAAATTCAGCGTGTGCAGAAACGCTTTGGCATATTGCTCGGATGTATTGCCAATATCGCCACGCTTGGCATCGGCAATGGTGAAGCAATTTCCGGGAATAACTTTCAGCGTTTTTTCCAGCGATTGCCAGCCTTTTAAACCCATAGATTCGTAGAAAGCCAAATTGGGTTTGTAGCCCACGCAATAATCTTTGGTAGCTTCAATAATGGCTTTGTTAAACTCAAAAACAGGGTCTTCGGCTTGCAGAAGATGCTGCGGAATTTTCGATAAATCGGTATCTAAGCCAACAATTAAAAACGATTTTTTTTGCTTAATTTGATTTATAAGTGTAATGCGGTTCATGGTTGTAAATATAATATTCTATTGCACCGGAATTATACCGCTAAAGTGGATAAACACTGTGTGATATCAAACAAAAATCATTCTCTTTTCAGAACCAAATCAAAAAAGGTTTATGGACTATTTCATTGTTTTCTGTTCATCATCCAGATTACAAATTTCCGCATAAATAAAGGAGGGTATTTATAGCCTTTAGTTGCCAATCGCTTACCCATAGCAATGTAGTCGCTTTTTTCCTTCGGAAGGTTTGTTGCTAAACCATCTACATAACGATTAAACATGCAAAATGCCGCGGCAACTAAAACGGCATCGTGAATTTCTTCATCTGTTGCTCCGTTATTTTTTGCCGCATCTATATCTTCTTGTTTTACCGCCTTGCCACTTTTTTGCACTTTTTCTGCAATACTCAATAATGTTTTCATTTTATCGGAAACAGGTGCGCTTTGCAAATCAGTTATAACACAGTTAATGGTGTGCCCATTATCATTTAAATGTGCATTGGCAGCCGCACTGTGCGACTCGTGGCAAAACTCACAATCATTTAACCGTGATACGTAAGCGGCAATTAACTCTCTGTCTCCAATAGAAAGTTGTGAAGGGCCATGTAATAATGTGTGAGCCAGATTAGATAATGCACTGCCTGTAGCCCCTTTATAAAACAGCAGTTCTACAATGCCCGGTTGGTTGATATTTGTTTTTATGTAAGTCATATAATCGATTTAAACAAAGTTAATAAAATCAATAAGCCATCACCATTATTTCCTGATGAATATTTTTTACCTGCTCAATGAGCGATTGAGAGCCATCGCTCACTATAATAAAATCGGCCAGTTTCACTTTTTCGCTTTCAGGCATTTGATTTTTTATTCTTGCTGTTACTGCTTCTTTGCTCAATCCATCACGCTGCATTACTCTTTCAATGCGAATGTTTTCAGGGGCAATAACAACAATTAGTTTATCGAGGTTTAAGTAAGAACCGGTTTCTACCAGCAACGCTGCTTCTTTCAGCACATAAGGCTCATCAAGATGTTGGCTTGTCCAGCTTAAAGTATCTTCTGCCACCGCGGGATGCACAATGGCATTGTATTGCTCTAACAAATTTTTATCGGCAAAAACTTTTTCGGCAATAAACGGGCGGTTTAATTCATCATTACTGTAGGCTTCATTACCAAGCAGAGCAATAACTTTTTCTTTTACAGAGGCATCATTATTTAAAAGCCACCTGGCCCTTTCATCGGCATAATATACAGGTACGCCCAGTACTTCAAATATTTTACACACTGTAGTTTTTCCACTGCCAATGCCGCCTGTAATTCCCGCTATAAACATGTGCCGAATTGTTTTTAAAACTGAAACTGATGATTAAAAATAAGTAATCGTTGCAATTATACTCTTTGTTCTGTTTATCTTTCGCAAAAAACATTTTTATGAATAAGTTTTCAATCTTTTGCTGCGGAATGATAGCCCTTTCTTTTTCAGCCTGTAAAACTCAACTGCCTAAAACCAACGCAACCGTTGCCGGGAAAATTGAAACCGCTTTAGGCCCCGAAGACTTTGTGTTAGACACCTTCAATGGTAATAAAAGGCTTATTGTAAGTTGCAGCGGGCGAAGAAAAGACGAACCCAAAACAGGCGCTTTTTATACTTATGATTTTACAACAACCATTAGCAAAGAAATTAAAAGATATAACGAGCCTGAAGGTTTCGTTTGTTATCCGCATGGGGTAGATATTGTTGCCAATAGCGATGGGAAGATTATGCTGTATGCCGTTAATCATCAAAAGCAAGGCGATAAAAAAACGATTCATTCGGTGGTGCAATATGAAGTGAAAAACGATTCGCTTATTTTTCTGAATAATTTCACCAGTCCTTTAATTGTATCGCCCAATGATGTTGCGGCACTGCCCGATGGCAGCTTTTACGTAACCAACGATTCCAAACATACAGGAGGCATTGGCTTATTGTTTGAAAAATTATTTCAGACCAAACGCTCTACCATTATTTATAAAAATGCCGGAAACAATTTTCTGGTAGCTACCCAAAAACTGCCTTATGCCAATGGCGTGGCAGTGAAAAACGACAAAGTATATATTTCATGCACATTCAAATCAATCTTAAACGAGTATGAAAAAATGCCAAACGGCACTTTGAAACTCACTAAGAAATTAAGCGGCATCAAAGGCATGGATAATATTACTTTCTACAAAGATTATCTGGTAATTGCATCGCATACCAGTTTCCAAAAATTTCTGAAACATCTAAAATCTTCTGAAAACAAATCGCCCGGAGTAGTTTCATTGTTTCATCCTGAAAAAGATACGGTGATACATGTTTACGCTAATGATGGCAATGACATTAGCGCTAATTCTACAGGATTAATTTATAACGATACGCTTTATATTGCGCAAGTATTTGATGGCTTTTTGCTGAAGGTGAGTGTTAAAGCAGCATTCTGAAATAAAATCAAAAAACTAAAGCAGGTTTAAGAGTGGCTCTAAAATTTGATTATTTCACGCAAAGGTGCTAAGCATTGAAAATCAATTTGAATTATTTTCTTCGCGTCTTTGCGCCTTTGCGTGAAACATTAGTATTTTGAATTTTCAGAACTTTCCTTAAATATCTGAACCCTTTGAATTCGTAAATGTAAAATTCGTTTTTTTACAAACAACTCATGAACTTCTTCTCACACTATTATATAGATAAAGAAAAGCAAGACCCTTATTTTCTGTTCGGAACTCTGATGCCCGAATTAATGCCACATTTTAATCAGCATTTAAGAAAGGCGGTTTACAACAGTGATATGACAAAAGCCAACCCCGCATTTTTAAAAATATTTAACGGTATTGCACGGCATTATGAAGTAGATAAGTTGTTTCATAATCATGATTTCTTTAAACAGAACACTACCTATATAAAAGAAACTATTTTAGCCAATCCACGCCTTCAGCCCATTCACTACAGAACATTTTACTTTGCCCACATTGCGTTAGAATTAATGATAGACCGAATAATTATTCAGCAAGAAAAGAGTGAACCCGAATTATTTTATCAATTCCTAAACTCGGTTGATATAGAGATTGTTGAGGCTTATTTTATGTTTATCGGCAAAAGTGAGGTGTTTCCCGATTTTCTGAAAACTTATGAAACACATATGCGTATGAAATTTTTGTATTACTACCCCAACAATGAAAAGTTTACCGAAGCGTTATTGAGGCTGTACTCAAAAATTAACACCAACATGCCCCCGTTAGCAACAAACACCTTTTTAACAAGCACATTGCTTCAAATAGAAGCTAAATTGCAACAAGAAATTCTGATATTTGTTAGTGAATTTAAAAATCAACTCAACCGGCAGGCTGCTTAGAATTATACTATGAAAAAAAATGCTTTATTGTTTTGCTGTGTTTTGTTGATAAATATTATACAATCACAGGCTCAGGCGGTAAGAAAATATAGTAACGAGTTTCTGTCTATTGGTGTTGGGGCAAGGGGTTTAGCCATGTCGTCCAGTGTTACCTCTTCGGTAGATGATGCCACGGCAACTTATTGGAATCCCGCGGGATTAATCCATATCAAAAACAACTTCCAGGTATCGGTAATGCATGCCGAATACTTTGCTGGTATTGCCAAGTTGGATTATGGCGCGGTGGCCATTCCGCTTAAAGACCAGAAAAGAGCGATAGGCATTTCTATGATTCGCTTCGCGGTAGATGATATTCCAAATACCTTGAATCTTTTTGAGGACGATGGTTCTATTAACTACGATAATATCAAGTCGTTTTCGGTAGGCGATTATGCCTTTAATTTTTCTTATGCTCAAAAAACAGC
>CAYSGX010000138.1:0-7537 GCA_964430605.1 uncultured Chitinophagaceae bacterium | reverse complement strand
TCAATAATTCCTGCACATAATTTTCGCCAAAATGTCTTTGCCCGGCATTATATAATGCCATTATTTCTGCTGCCGGTTTGGTTTTAGAAACAGCCACCAGTGTTACTTTTTTTTCGTGTAATTTTGAAACAATACTTTGATACAGCGCTATGTTCATGAAGAAAAATTATTCGGTTGTAAATTTCCTTAAAATTGTTTCAATAACATACATATTAATGCTTTGTTCTTGTTCGGAAGGCAATAAAAAATTACCCATTACCGAAAGCAAGTTTAAAGAAATACTGATTGATATTCATTTTCATGAAGCACGGTTAGAGCAGTTTATTGGACTTACCGACACCTTTTTTTATGCTGCCGGAAAAGGATATGAAAATGTTTTTGAAAAACATGGTGTTACCAAAAAGCAGTTTCAGGAAACCTTTTTATACTATGAGCAACAGCCTAAGGCATTTGAGAAAATTTATGAAGAGATAGTAAATAAGCTTAGCGAAGAAGAGGCTAAGGCGGGGGAGTAGCGCTATTGATTACATCCAAAATAAATAAATGTACAGTGAAGCAGTGTCGCTACTATTATACCTAAAGCCGCTCCTGCAAATACTTCAGTAGGTGTGTGTCCTAAAAACTCTTTTAATTTTTCTTTGCTGAAATGATGTTCGGGCGAAAACAAACTTTGCACCATCTGATTCAGAATTTTTGCCTGTCGTCCTGCGGCTCTTCTTACACCTGCCGCGTCATACATTACCACAATGGAAATACAACAAGCGATAGCAAATGCAACTGAAGAAAACCCGCTTACCCAACCTACCGAAGTAGTAAGCCCCGTAACTGTTGAACTATGGCTTGAAGGCATTCCGCCCGAAGCAAGCAACATGGAAATATTGAACGACTTGCTGCGATATGCCAGGCGTAATACTTTAAACCACTGTGCCACCTGATTAGCAACAATCATTGCGATTATACACTCTATACCATTTCCTGAAATATTGCTGCACCAAGACATTTAACCGCGATTGTGTAAAGCCTGATAAAAGTAGTAAATCAAAAATTAATTACCGTAATGAGGATTAGCGCTATTACAAGTGATTACTGAATATTGTTTTAATTCACTAATTTCAATCTGCAACAACCAACTGCTAATATGAAAAACTACATTATTTTAATCACCTTATGTTTCAGCATTACTTATGCTAAATCTCAGGATTGTGGTAGCCGGTACTACGAATCTGTTTTTACTTCTAAAAGAACCAACAACATTCAGTATGGCAGCAATGTGAAATTCAACGGAGATTCTGTTGATTTATTTATGGATGTATATGAGCCCGAAAACGATACGCTTGAAAAACGTCCGCTGATAATGTTGGCTTTTGGGGGCAGCTTCACCTCAGGTGTTAGGCAAAGTCCCGATATTATGAGGTTATGTACCGAATTTTCTCAAAGAGGATTTGTATGTGTGAGTATTGATTATCGCCTTGGGTTTGAAAAGGGCAGTGATAGCGATACCAATCAGTTTAAAGCGATGATAAGAGGTGTGCAGGATATGAAGGGCGCGCTGAGATACTTTTATAAAGATGCCGCCACTACAGATGAATGGCGCGTTGATACCAACCTGATTTTTGCCGGAGGCGTTTCTGCCGGGGCATTTATAGGCTTGAATATGGCTTATGGCAAAACCAATATTTTTTCAAGGCAAATTCCGGCATGGGCTTTTGATGCATTGGCCGAAGTGGGTGGCACAGAAGGTGTAAGTGGTAATCCCGGATATTCGTGGAAAGTGAAAGGCGTAATCAATCTTTGTGGCGCAATGACCGATACTATCTGGCTGCAACCCAACGACCCCATGTTGGTGAGTGTTCATGGAACAGAAGATGATTTAGTACCTTTTTATTACGATAGTGTTGTCGCGGCTACTCAGGTAGAAGCTATGCTTTTTGGTAGTGGCGATATTCATAATCGTGCGGAAAGAATTGGTATAACCAATACCTTAAAACCATTTTACGGTGCAGGGCATGTGCCTTTTATACTGCCTACCAATAATAATATTTTGAGTATTGCTAAATACATGGATACCACCATTTGGGTAATCAGAGATTTTCTTTACGATAATATTTTTTGCAAAAACGATACTGCTTCGGGTGTTGCAAATATATATGGTTCCGGCCGTGTTGCCATCTATCCCAATCCTGCACAATCGAGATTGAATATTGCTATTGACGATGATATTTCAAACAACCTGCTTTTTACATTATACAATTATGAAGGAAGGCAAATCATGAATGCTGAATTAATAAATGGAAACAATACAGTTACAATCAATAATCTTATACCGGGAATTTACTTTGCTGTAATAAGAGATGAGCACAGCGGCAATATTGTTAGAAGAGAGAAGCTGATGATTGAGAGAAGTAATAATTGAAGCATTCAAAAATCTTTTTTCATTTAATGATACAACAAGCAAGCGGAATTATTATTTTTGCACCTGCCTAAGAGAAATTTCACTGGCTGGAGTGTCCCGCAGGATTGCTGGAAGACGACTGGTACAGAACTAAAATAAAGGGGAATTAGCTCATCTGGCTAGAGCGCTTGCATGGCATGCAAGAGGCGACCGGTTCGACTCCGGTATTCTCCACAAATCTCACTCTAAACGGGTGAGATTTTTTATTTATGCAGTATTTCGTTTACATCATCTATTCATTTAAGAAAGACAAGTATTATGTTGGGCAAACTGAAAACATTGAAAGACGAGTAGCCGAACATAATATCAGAAAGAATTTAGGCGCAGATGATTGGGTACTTAGGTATAAAGAAGTCTTTGAGAACAGGTCGGAAGCCATGAAAAGAGAAACAGAAATAAAAAGAAAAAGAGAAGAAGCTATATAGAATGGCTGATTTCTCAGTGATACAGAGCGTCCCGCAGGATTGCGGGAAGGCGATCGGTTCGACTCCGGTATTCTCCACAAAATCTCACTCTAAACGGGTGAGATTTTTTATTTTATGGAAGAATACTATGTATAATATACTTTACTCTGCAAAGCTGAATAAATATTATATCGGACAGACCGAAAGTATTGAAAGAAGAATAGCGGAACATAATCAAAGGAAAAACCTAGGGGCTAACGATTGGATATTGAAATACAAAGAAACATTTGACATTAGGTCAGTAGCGATGAAAAGAGAAATAGAAATAAAAAGAAAAAAGAGAAGAAGCTATATCGAATGGCTGATTTCTCAGTGATACAGATTGTCCCGCAGGATTGTGGGAAAGCGATCGGTTCGACTCCGGTATTCTCCACAAGAAAATCTCAACTTAAACTAAGTTGGGATTTTTTATTTCCCACCTGATTATTGCGCAGCTTTGTACAGCTATACAAAAGTTATTAACCATTTCTTATTCCGGTTGCTATTCAAAAAACAAAAATCTTTGTGTAACATTACTAATGCCAATAAAACATTACAATCTATGAAAAAAAGAGCCGAAAAAAAATCATCGTCCAAAAGCAGTAAGGTAAGCCCCGGTTCTTTAGAACATAAAATATTGAAGTATTTCGATGAAATAGATAATAAAGACATTTCGCTGAAAAAAGTATTGAAGCGTTTCAGCAAAAAGTTTGATGAAACTTTAATTACCGAGGTATTTCAAAAATTAGAAAGCAAAGGAAGAGTATCTTTTACTGCCGATAATAAAATACAGTCGGGCAATAGGAAAATAGATACTAAAGGGGCAAAGGTTTATGAAGGCAAGGTAGATATGACCCGCAGTGGCGCGGCCTATTTAATTTGCGTAGAATTAAAAGAAGACATTTATATAAACCGGAGAGATACCAACCGTGCTTTTGATGGCGACACGGTGAAGTTTATTATTACCAGCCAGAACCGCAAAGGGAAACTGGAAGGGAAAATTATTGAAGTGGTAAAACGTGCTGCCGATTTTTATGTTGGCACGGTGCATCTTTCGCCCAACTTTGCCTTTGTAGTGCCCGATAAAGAAGGCATGAGTGCCGACCTCTATATTCCTTTAGAAAAACTAAACAAAGCCGAAAATGGCGATAAGGTAATTGCCAAAATTATCGAATGGCCCGAACATCTGAAAAATCCTATCGGCATGGTGATAGATATACTCGGAAAATCGGGTAGTCATGATGTAGAAATGAAATCTATCTTAATTGAAAACGGGTTTTCGTTAGAGTTTTCAGAAGATGCGCTGGAAGAGTTGCAAAACATCAATGAGAATATATCTGCCGAAGAAATTGCTGCCAGAAGAGATTTCAGAACCATAACTACTTTTACTATCGACCCCGAAGATGCCAAAGATTTCGATGATGCGCTTTCGGTAGAATATCTTGATAATGGCAATGTAGAAGTGGGCGTACATATTGCTGATGTAACTCATTATGTTCAGCCTAAAACAGCTTTAGATAAAAACGGTTACGACCGTGCCACTTCGGTATATCTGGTAGATAGGGTATTGCCTATGCTGCCCGAAAAAATTTCTAACTTCCTATGCTCGTTGCGCCCCAATGAAGATAAACTTACCTTCTCGGCTGTGTTTGAATTAAACCACCGTGCCGAAGTAGTAAATGTGTGGTATGGCAAAACCATTATTCATTCAGATAAACGCTTTACTTATGCTGAAGCGCAAGCTGTAATAGAAGGCGCTGAAAATCTTTATTCAAAAGAAATGCTTACCCTCGATAAGCTGGCAAAAATTATCCGCGGAAAAAGAATGAAAAACGGCTCTATCGCTTTTGAATCTTCCGAAGTCAGGTTTAAGCTCGATGCCAATGGCAAGCCGCTTTCGGTATATGTAAAAGAAGTCTTAGATGCCAACAAGCTCATTGAAGAATATATGTTGCTTGCCAATAAGTATGTAGCGAAATATATTGCCAGATTGAGGCTGCAAAAAAATCAGGTACCGAATGTATATAGAGTGCATGATACCCCCGACCCCATTAAACTGGAAACTTTTGCTGAATTTGCCAAGCGTTTTGGTTATAAGCTGAAGTTTGAATCGCCTGCGCAAACAGCCGCTACGCTAAACGATTTATTCATCAGGATTCAGGGTAAAAAAGAAAAAAACGTGTTGGAGCAACTCGCCATTCGCACTATGGCAAAGGCCTATTATTCTACCAATAATATTGGGCACTATGGCTTGGCGTTTGAGCATTACTCGCATTTCACTTCACCCATCAGGCGTTATCCCGATATGTTAACGCACCGCATTTTGTTTGAGTGCCTCAACGAACAACCCATACCTTACGAGAAAGACCCTTTAGAAGAAATGTGCCTGCATGTTTCAGCACGCGAACGTGCCGCTATGACTGCCGAAAGAGAATCTACCAAATTTAAACAGGTAGAATATTTAAGCGAAAGGCTGGGACAGGAATTTGACGGAATAATTTCGGGTGTAATAGGCAAAGGCTTGTTTGTAGAGTTGGTAGAAAATAAATGTGAAGGCTTTATTCCTGCTGAAAAAATTGGCTATGGCGATATGCGTTTTGAAGAAGCCAAATACTGCTTAACCGATATGGTTACCGGAAATCATTTTTATCTGGGCGATGAAATACGTGTGAAAGTAGTTTCAGCCGATTTGGAAAGAAGAAAAGTAGAGTTTGCCATTGCAGGGTTTATAGATGAGGAATGAGTTGGCAGTAGTTTTATTCTGTTTCTTGCACACTTTTTAATACCTCTAAAATGTCGTGCGATATAATATTTGGTATGTCGTCCACGACTTTGTTTAGTATTTCAACTTTTAATGTTTCTTCTTTCCCCTTTTTTATTGCGTTAAGTTGAGGAAACGCTTTTAAAATTTGTTCTTCTAATGTATGTCCTTGATGATGTAAATACCACTTTGGAAGATTGATTTCAATGCCATTCAAAAGTTTGACAACAACCGAAGTGTTGTCTGTGGGATTTACAATCGCAGAAACTTTACCAATTACATAATCTGCAACAATTTGTAGTCTTTCTTTATTGAAGTTTTTTAAGTCTATAAAAGTTTCGTTTGCGACTAAATTCAATTCTTCTTTTTGGACAAATTTTTCTCTTAACAATAATGTCCCAATTAGCAAAGGGTCTAAAATATAATTTTCTATACTGTATCTGTTTCCGTTACCAAGCACTTTTACGGCTTGTGAACTTGTGTTAGAACTATCCCAATCAATTATACCCGACACAAATTTATTTCCTGCGTTTCTAAGTAGTTCAGTAATATTGATTACTTGACTACAATTAGAAACTTTTGTTCCATTTTTGTCTGTTTTGCTTTCACCCGATGAAATGAAACTCAAAGAAATTTCAGGTATTAGATAACTTGATAATTGTTGATACATCTTATCGTAGTACATAACGTCATAGGGACTTTCTACAAATATTTGTCGTCTGTTTTCATAGTTAACGCTGAAGGATGGAACACCCGAAGTCAAAATCTTTAATGCTTTGTCCTTATTTGTTTTTTCAATTCGATGGCCTGTTTTGTTTACGATAAAAATAGAATCTTCTGGTGCTAATGCGACCGTTGAAGGGGAATGTGTCGTAATAATCACTTTAACCTTTTTCTCGCTTACAAAAACTTGTTGAATAACGTCCAAAAACTTCTTGGACATAGAAGGGTGCAAGGAAGCATCTGGTTCGTCCATTAAAAGTATTTTAGGAAACTCAATGTCAAAATTTGAATTGTAAAGAGCTAATGCAAGTGACATAAGAACTTTCTCGCCTGATGATAAATCACCAAACTGGATTTCAACACTATTATAGTTGTTTACAAGTTTCAATTCAAATGGTGCATCTCTGTTGCTATTTACGGGTGAATTTATATGATAGTCTAAGTTAGCCTCTTTTATAATCTTGTTTACAAAATCCCAAGGGGCTTCGCCATATGTTTTTTCAAATTCCTCTTTCGTTAAATACGTTACCTCTGTTTCATTCTTTTGCGTATTTCTAAATTCTCTGTATAAATTTTCGTCATACTTGTCTTGGTATCGTTTAAAAAGACTTGAAAAATTTTGATAAAAAACATCTGTTTGCGTAAGACCATCTTCCAATGGATAATGATTGTAAAAATCGTCTGACGTTAGTTCTTCAATATTTTTTATAGCGTTTTCAGCTATTTTGGTGATTACTTTGTATTGTAGGGAATTTTGTCCGCCACCAATCATCATATGTTCAAGACGCATATTTGGGTTATGCTGTCTATCTTGTTTGAATTGGTAGTATTGTTGCCATAAATTTTTCGTGTTTTGGTTCAATTGTTCTCTTGTAACTACAAGACTTTCGTTAGGTGATAAAGATTGTGAAGTAACGTATTTTTTCTGCATCAATTCAACATTGTTGTCATAAACTCGTAACAAGTTTGGTTGTTGAATGGCTGTCAATATTTGTGTTTTACCCGCACCATTAATTCCTGTTAATACGACAAAGTCTGGTAATTCAATTGTAAAAGGGTCTAATGATTTGAATTTTTGTTGTAATGTTAATTTCATTTACGGTGTCTTTTAAAATTACTGCCAACGTTATGGGGCTTTGCGTTCGGGCGGGTTTCGGA
>CAYSGX010000137.1:4863-7537 GCA_964430605.1 uncultured Chitinophagaceae bacterium | reverse complement strand
GATAAATTGCGCAACCACATCAGTAAGACAATAGAAAACACCACCACCTCACCGGCAAGAAAAAAATAACCCGGAAGATGTTTTTGTAACGATGCTTTCCATGCGATATATATAAAATACACTAAGGTAGCAGCGCTGAGCGTGTTGTGATAAACAAATAAGGCAAAGCGATAAGGATATTCGGGCAATGGAATAAAAGGGAATATTAATACTATTAAAAGCAGGTATTTAAGCGTAACATATATTTTGCCCGTAACAGGCGGGCAAAAATCTTTCACTTTCAATAAAGGATATGAAAACATGAGCGCACTTAACACCGCAGGTACATTAAACATAACACGGGCAATATTTGCAAGGCTGTGCCAATCGCCCCAAACATATAAATTGCCGTAGCCCAAATTGGCAACCTGATGCATCACAGCGCTTAATACAAATGCAGCATACCACACAAACATTTTCATTTTAAAAGAAAGAAAATAGGCGAGCGCAAAAACCAACATCAGAAAACTTACACCCAAAAAGAAAAACAATACCTGTCTTTCGTGATGGTTATTTTCAGCCAGCGAAAGCTCATCTTCTATACTGAAATCGGTGCGTAGCGTTCCGGCTTTTTTCTGAATGCGCACATAAGCAAAAGTATTTTCCTCTAAATCATCGGGCAGGTTAATGGCAAAACGGGTATAATTTTTTTGGCGTGAAGCCACCGGGCGAAGGTATCCGGTTTTAAGACTATCAACAGCAATTCCATTCTGCACAATAAAAAAATCAACATAATCTAATGCGCGAAAATGCGACACCAGATATTGCTCTTTTGCCGTGCAAATGGTTGGTAACGGAAACTTTATCCAATAAGCAGCAGGAGTATATCCGAAATTGAGTTTATCTGCCTTTTCAAATCTACTCTCAATAAAAATATCTGAAAACGATTTATTTCCTGAATCATCTTTAAATACCTGATAGTCATTAATAGGAATACTGCAATTGGCTTGTAAAGCGAATGTTGCAATACAGAGCAATACGGTTATAAAGAATATTTTGCTCAGAAAAAATGAATTTTATCAGACAATTGAATGAAGTATTATTGCTTCAAATTTAAAAATATAAAATACTTAGGCAATAATTTACGCTAAAAACTTTTTGTTTTTTTTCATTAATTTCTCACAACAAATTACAATACCGTACTTCTGAATAATATTCACCTGTAGCATTACTTCTACAGTTCTCATTATATTCATACATCTATACTGAAAGTAGTTAAGATTCCGAAGGAAGCGAAACGTACTTTCAGTTAATGCCGAAGGTTCTGAACTTAATTTTTTCGGAAAGCTGAGTTGTTTCGGTATAAATTCCAATTTCGTATTTCCTAACTTTACGCAATGGCAGGTAATCGTTTCGGAACGCTGTTCAGCATAACTACTTTTGGCGAATCGCATGGCACGGCAATTGGTGCGGTGATAGACGGCTGTCCCGCAGGTCTTGAAATTGCTTCCGAAGAAATACAAAACGAATTAGACAGAAGAAAGCCCGGTCAATCACATATTACCACGCAAAGAAAAGAAACCGATACGATAGAAATACTTTCGGGCATATTTGAAGGCAAAACCACAGGAGCACCTATTGCCCTGCTGATAAAAAACGAAGACCAACGCCCTAAAGATTACAGTCATTTGAAAGATACCTTTCGTCCTTCTCATGCCGATTTCACTTACGAAGAAAAATACGGCAACCGCGATTATCGTGGCGGGGGACGTTCTTCTGCAAGAGAAACAGCCGCGCGTGTAGCAGCAGGCGCAATAGCTAAAAAGCTGTTGAATCACTACGGAATAACCATTCACGGCTATGTTTCTTCGGTATATAATATTACTGTTTCAGGAAATTATACTGAATTAGATTTATCAAAAACCGAAACAAATATTGTTCGTTGTCCCGATGAAACGGTTGCGCAGCAAATGATAGCTTTAATAGAAGATGCACGAAAAAATGGCGATACTTTAGGCGGTACGGTGAGTTGTGTGGTGAAAAATTGTCCTGTCGGTTTGGGCGAACCTGTGTTTGATAAATTACATGCCGACCTTGCAAAAGCCATGTTGAGCATCAATGCCGCAAAAGGTTTTGAATACGGAAGCGGCTTTGAAGGCACATTGCTGAAAGGCTCACAGCATAATGATATTTTTGAAAAACACGACAATAAAATCACTACCAAAACCAATCATTCGGGCGGCATACAAGGCGGTATATCCAACGGCATGGATATTTATTTTCGGGTAGCGTTTAAGCCTGTGGCAACTATTATGCAACAGCAGCAAACCGTAAATAAAACAGGCGAAACCGTTACGCTGCAAGGCAAAGGGCGACACGACCCCTGTGTGTTGCCCCGTGCTGTGCCTGTTGTGGAAGCCATGACCGCCTTAGTTTTAGCCGATCATCTTTTAAGAAATAGAACCTCGAAAATTTAAAACTTAAACCATGAAGAAACTGCCATTGCACTGGAAAATAATTATTGGAATGTTATTGGGTATAGTGGTCGGCATTTTGGCAACCATATTCGGATGGAAAAACTTTACGGCTGATTACATCGCACCATTCGGTACAATATTTATCAATCTGCTGAAATTAATGGCAATGCCTTTAATTCTGGTTTCATTAATCAATGGCGTTTCAAATCTTCAGGATA
>CAYSGX010000137.1:0-4853 GCA_964430605.1 uncultured Chitinophagaceae bacterium | reverse complement strand
GTTACAGTGGTGGCGGTTTGTCTCGGTTTGCTGTTGGTGAATATCATTCAGCCCGGCAAGTCGCTTGCTTCGGAAAAGAAAGAAATTTTTCAAACTGAATATGGCAGTACAATTGACGAGAAAACTACTGTTGCCACCAAACTTACCGCAGAGCGAAAACCCTTGCAGTTTCTGATAGACATTGTTCCGCAGAATATTTTCAGTTCGTTTAGTGAAAACACCAAAATGTTGCAGGTAATTTTTTTCGCGTTGCTTTTGGGCGTTGCGCTGATAATGATACCGCCCGATAAGTCAAAGCCTGTGAAAGATTTTTTCGAGGGTATGGATTTGGTAGTGCTTAAAATTATTGACATGGTGATGAGTATTGCGCCTGTTGGCGTGTTTGCGCTGCTGGCGGGCTTAATTGTAGATTTTGCGGGCGATAATCCCAAAGATGCGATTGAATTGCTGAAAGCATTGGGTATATACAGTTTCACGGTGATACTGGGCTTACTGATTATGGGGCTTGGCTTCTATCCTTTATTGCTGAAACTTTTCTCAAAAATTTCTTTCAGAAAATATTACGATGCCATGATGCCTGCCCACCTGCTGGCTTTTTCAACCAGTTCGAGTGCGGCAACTTTACCTGTTACAATGGAAAGGGTAGAGAATCATCTGGGCGTACCCAAAGAAATATCCAGTTTTGTATTGCCATTGGGCGCTACCATTAATATGGACGGCACGGCTTTATATCAGGCTGTGGCGGCAGTTTTTATTGCGCAAACAATGGGTATGGAGCTTGATTTTTCGGCACAGCTTACTATTATTATCACTTCGGTGATGGCATCTATCGGTTCTGCTGCCGTGCCGGGTGCAGGTATGGTGATGCTCGTAATTGTGCTGGAATCGGTAGGCATTGACCCCGCAGGTATTGCCCTGATATTTGGTGTTGACAGAATTTTAGATATGTGCCGAACCACCATAAACGTAACCAGCGATGCCGTTTGTGCCATACTTATTGCCAAAAGCGAAGGGCTTGATATATAAAATGTAATTCGGAAAATTATTTTTGCAAAAATTTTTAATCAATTATTATACTGAAATATGAACCTCATTTACATTACAGGCACAAGCAAGGGAATAGTAGTGAGTTATATATTTATAAATTAGGTGCAATTATAGACAACGACAGTGACGAATAACTTAGACATATTTAGAAAAGAGTATTTGGAAGCAAATACTTGGACACAAAGAAAAGATGGTGTTCCTCTTGACCTGCTTGATAACCTGTCAAATGAAGAACTAAAAGTCGCAGAAGTTGAACTTATAAAAACTGCAAGCCTTCGTGACAACTGGCCAATTGTTGGACTTGGATACATAAAATCAAAAGACTCAATTCCGACACTATTTAATTTGCTCGAAAAAAGTAAGGGAGCTATGAAGGTTACAATCGCTCATTCAATTTTTCAAATAACGCATGACGATAAAATGAAAGACGTTGTTCTTGAGACAATGCCTAAAATAACAAACGAATTTGAACTCATTGACGTTCTATATTATTTACCTGATTTTAAAGTCAAGCGAATTACAGACCTACATCACACTTATCGTAATCATAAGGACTATTTAGTTGCTTATAATGCGACACGTTATCTTGGTTTACCGACAGAGGAAGTAGTTGAGAAATTTAGAAATAAAGAAAAGCCAAAAGGTTTATGGGACAAACTATTTGGATAATAACTGCACCTAACAGGCGTGGCTGTTGTGCAACTCCTACGTAAGTTACGAACACAATCTTATTAAATCACTTTTAATCAAGGCTACTCAAAAAATAGTTTTGCTTTCCATTTTTTATTTTTTGAATTTTGAGTTTTATATCATACTGAAATATGAACCTCATTTACATCACAGGCACAAGCAAAGGAATAGGAGAGGCGTTAGCTAATGAACTGCTGAAAGACCCTGCCAATAAGGTGGTGGGTATTGCCAGAAATCAAACCATTAAACACAACAACTATATCCATTTCAGCATAGATTTAGCTGATATTGAGCAAATAAAAACATTCAGGTTTAAAGCACCTCCCGGCACACAGAAAGTAGTATTGGTGAATAATGCGGGAACGTTGGGTGAAATTGCACATCTCGGAAATCTTTCTGCCGATATGATTCATAAAACCATTAACGTGAATCTTACTGCTGCGTTAATTTTTATGAACGATTTTATCAAAGCATATCAGTATGCTGCCGTTCCTAAGTTGATTATCAATATCACATCGGGCGCAGCCAACAGCCCCTATGACGGTTGGGGCATGTATTGCGCTGCAAAAGCCGCATTAGACATGGCAACCAAAGTAGCGCACGAAGAGCAGCAGAAAAGCAGCAGTCCCATAAAGATTTTAGGCGTTGCACCGGGCGTGGTGGACACTGCCATGCAGACACAGATACGGGCAGTGCGTTCAGAAAATTTTTCGCGCAGGCAGAAATTTATTGATTTGAAAGAACAAAACGAACTGTATAACGCTACTGATGTTGCGAGAAAATTAAAAGATATTATTGACAGACCTGAATTGGCAGGTAATCAACTGATTTCGAGATTGGAATTGCCTTAAATTTTTAACCACATCAAAAAGGGTGGCACGCAAAGACGCTAAGTCGCAAAGCGTGTAGAACCTTTCGAATTGCAGTAATTCCCTTCGAGCATCTTCGTGTGCCTTTGTGGAATAATTATTATTTGTACCACAAAGCCTACACGAAATTTCACGAAGAGGATTTGCCTTTACCGTATGTAATAAATTCCGCAAAGATTTTAATGGACGAATGATATTGTCATCTGTTCACCACAATTTTTTGTCTTTGTGTTACTGATTCGGTTTTGATTTCAACATAATAAATACCTGAGGAAAGAGCACTAATATTTACAGTATGAATTTCATTATATGTCGGTTCGGTAACCAATAACTTACCCTGAGTGTCATAAATATTTATAACACCATTACCTCCCGAATTTCTTTTTATAAAAAGGATATTATCAGAAGGATTAGGATAGATATTGCTCCATATATTGTTAAAAGACCGATGTTTGATATTGGTTGGAGTATTTCTGAAATTGCAGTTGTTGTAGGCGGGTTTCACCGAAGTAGTATCATTAATCAGGTTTTCATCACCGGGTAAAGCAGGTGTTCCAATCAAAGCAATACCCATCATTTCATCTTCTGTTCCCCAACCTGCCGTAACCAATTTCGGAGGGCTGTTGGGATTCTTCGGATTATTGGCGGTGTTATCATAAGTCGCTTCGGCATAGAGCTTGCTTCCCGCAGGAATTACTATCGGTTTTCTGAAAAAGTAAGAACCCTGCCAGTGAAAATCCCAATCGGGAATGTGGATGAAATGAAGCGTATCATTATTGGGCGTTACGGCAAAAGATTTGATAGATTTTCCGATAAGGTGCATGTGAGGGGTAACTTCAAAAACAGTGATGCTGTAGTTCAGGTTATATTGAGCATTAAAAGTTTTCATCTCATTGGCGGGTATTCGCAAAGGACCGTTGGAAAGCTGAAAATGCGTTAAAGGGACAAAAGTATAAAGTTCTCTTATGCCTGAACTTACAGGGCGCAGCTTAAAACGGATTTTGGTAGAATCTTCCTTTCCCAGTACCCCTGAAGGATAATGCACCTGAAGCAGCACAGCCGCATTTTTATGCAGCCTTACTCCAAAGCCGTCAGGATAATAAACAGCAGTTTGTCCCGGTGTCCATGCGCCTATTGTAACAGAAGCGTTGCTGCCTGTATCGCCAAAGCGGGTATATCCCGGACCGCTCGTATCATTGGCATCTAACTGAAAAGGAACATTTGTAGTATCGGAAAATATTCCGACATGATGCACAATGTTAATATTGCCCGGAATTACTTCCCAGCTTTCAATAAACATATCTTCGGTCAGGTTTGCGGGCAGTACAAAAAAACGATACACATCACTGTTGGAGTTTACCGTAAAGTCAGGCATCTGCAATTCCAAATCATAATCGGTCATAGTGGCAAATCCTGTGTAAACAGGTGGTGTGGGCGCATTGGAAGGGGTTCCTTCGGGTGCACCGTTATTTACCCAATCGTTAATCAAATCAATTTCTTCCTGAGTTAAAATTCTTTCATGAACATAACGCTGATAGTTGATATCAGGCGGGTAAGGAGGCATTATTTTATTGTTGACGGCTATTTGTATGCCCAACCTGTATGGAAGCGTTTGCTGATAATTAATAAAAGAAGAAGGCGCTATGCCGTTCGGATTATGACACCCTGTGCAATGCGTGTAAAGAATACAGGCAATATTTTCGCTCCATGTGGCTGATTGTGCAAAAGCAAACAAAGGAAAGAGAACTGAGGCAAAGACAAATAATTTTTTCATTGAAGGTTTGTTCAGATAACGAAATTATAGAAAAATATATTTGTACTTCACTTAAAGATACTGGTATACACTATTGTTATACACTATTGTATTATACCAGTTTGAATTGTATAAAATAGTTCAAAAGGCATAAGATAGATTTCTTTGGCAGTAAAAGTGTAATTATTATATACAAGTCAAAAAATAAATTTAGATTTGTCTAAAAATTACAAACATGAAACTTGTTTTTACAAGTATTCTTTTAATGCTGTTACTAATAAATAATGCTGCTGCGCAATCAACAGGCGCTATTGAAGGCACTATAACCGATGAGCAAAATATGCCCCTCGAATTTGTAAATGTGGTGATAGAAAAAACCGGGCAGGGCACGGTTACCAAAAAAGGGTTTTTCAGCATAGAAAATATCGCGGAAGGAAACTATGTACTCACAGCCTCGTTTTTAGGCTACGAAAAGTTTCAGAAAAATATTTCGG
>CAYSGX010000136.1:0-7564 GCA_964430605.1 uncultured Chitinophagaceae bacterium | reverse complement strand
GCGAAACGTTGACAATAGCTGCACGAAAATCGGCATCACTGGCATTCACGTTAAAGCCAGGTAAACTGCCACCGTGGCAGCCCGAACCATCGCAATTAGTTTGAAAAATTGTTTTAACTCTTTGAAAAGTAGTTTGTGCTGTTAATGATGTTGCAACAAACACCAAAAAGCAGGAAGCAGTAAAAAGTTTTTTCATTTTGTTTCAGAAGGTTTTTTTTTGACACTTTAAAGTTATTAAATGATATTGTCATTTTCTGAATTTTCTTTTAATTATACAACTCAATTTCATAAAATAGGCGAAAGCACTTAATTGACTGTCTGCTATTTAGTGCAAACCAATGTTGAAAATTATTTCACTTTTTACATTTCTCACAATACTACCATTCCCTTAATAAAATGGTAAAACATTTATAATGGTGTGGTTGTATTTTTGTGCTGTGAAAATTAAAAAATTAATATCAACAGCAATTATACTGCTGCTTGCTTTTATTGCTAACGCACAATTAGTTATAAATGAATTATCTCAGGGATTAGGCACTCAGGAATATGTAGAGCTATTAGTTACGGGAACGCCTTCTTGTACTGATAGCTGTGTTGATTTGCGCAACTGGATTATTGATGATAATAATGGCTGGCATGCGGCAGGTAGTGGGGTTGGTATCGCAGCAGGTTGCATGAAGTTTAAAAACACTGCCGTGTGGTCGTGTGTGAAAATAGGTACGCTGATAGTTATCTATAATTCGAATGATAAAAATCCGCTGTTGCCTGCCGATGATTTATCTGGCAACCATGGCAATTGTCGGTTTATTATTCCATACAACAACACCGCTTTTTTCGATTATGACACTATAAGGCCTAACACTTCCAGCGTCTCTTATGCCAATTTTGCGCCCACAGGATTTGGTTTTTGGGCATCTATGATGGGCATGAGAAATGGCGGTGATGCTTTTCACACAGTAAGCCCTGCTGATATCACAGCACCCCACCATAGTATTACATGGGGCGATAACGGCAACAGCGATATTTATTTTTCAGGTGCTGCTACCGGGCTTTCTTATTTTATGAGCAATGCGATAAGCAATGACATTTACAATCAGGCCAACTGGTCATCGGGGGCAGTGGGTTCTGTGGCCGAAACACCGGGCGCACCCAATAATGCCGCGAATGCCATTTGGATAAATTCACTGAATAATAATTGCCAGCCTTTTAGTGGTGTGGTTGCCGATATTACAGGCAACACTACTATATGTAATGGCTCATCAACAACGCTTACTGCATCGGGTGGTAATATTTATCAATGGAGTACGGGTGCCGCTACTGCCACAATCACAGTAAATCCACAGATAAATACAAAATTCAAGGTAACCGTTACACAAGGCAGTTGCAGTGCCGAAGACTCTGTAACCGTTGCCGTAAATGCTTTACCCAATGTAAGCGCAGGAAACGATATAACTATATGTTCAGGAGATACTGTAACACTTACTGCCACCGGAGCGCAACAATATCTTTGGAATAATGCAGCAACTACAGCAAGTATTACTGTAACATCTACTACCACTACCAATTATATTGTAACCGGAATTGATGGCAACCTATGTTCAAAAACCGATACTATAACTGTTTCTATCGGAAGCACCTTGCAGGCACAAGTTAATGGCGACACAACTATTTGCGAAGGCGAAAGCACACAACTTACTGCTGTAGGCGGAAGTATTTTTAACTGGAGTAACGGTGCTACCACAGCAAGCATAACAGTAACACCGTTGGCAAATACAATTTATACTGTAACTGTTTCAAGCAGTTCGGGTTGTGCCGACACTGTTTCCAAAACGGTTGTTGTAAATCAACTGCCCATTGCCGGTGCCGGTATTAATCAAAGTATTTGTGAAGGCACATCAACAACGCTTACTGCCACAGGTGGCACACAGTATAGCTGGAGCACAGGCGAAAATCAAAACACCATCACGGTTCAGCCTACAGCTACTACTACTTATCATGTAACGGTAACAAACAGCGCAGAATGTAACGATTCGGCTTCTGTAACAGTTACTGTTCAGCAATTGCTGCTCAATATAGGCTATGTTACCACCAACGAAAGTTGTGTGGCAGCAGCAGATGGCAGTGTTACTGTCAGCGTATCACCTTTGGGCAATTATAATTTCAGCTTTTTGATTAATAATGCTGAAATAGCCAATAACAGCACAGGTATCGCAGGCAACCTTTCCGCAGGAAACTATATTGTAATCATTGAAGACGTTGCTACAGGATGTATACAGAATGGCGCTTTTATTATTGAATTGGCACCGCAACCTGCATTTTCGGTTACTACTGTTGCGCCTACCTGTTTTACCGGTTTGCAGAACGATGGCAGCATTACCGTAAATGGCGACAATAACAATTTTAAGTATTCTATAGACAATATCAACTTTCAGCCTTCAAATAATTTTAATGGCTTAACGCCCGGAAACTATACCCTGTATATTACCGATGGCATTTGCGCTTTCACTTTAAACACAAATATTCCACGAGCTGAAACGGAAAATTTGAGTGTGCCCGAAACCATTGAACTGATTAAAGGAAGCACCGCTGATATTGCCATAAACCTGTCAAACAACAACTATAATATCAGTGTAGAACCCTCAACAGGATTAAGCTGTGATGATTGCTTAACACCTGTTGTTTCGGGCATTGATAATAACACTACTTATGTTGTAACTGCATCGAGTGGTGATTGTATTTTAACCGATTCATTCACCGTGGTGATTATCGAAAAAGAAGTAATTATTTTCCCTACCGCTTTTACCCCCAATAATGATAACCTGAATGATTTTTTCCGTCCTTCATTTGCCGGCACTATCAATGATTATGTGCTGAGAGTATTTAATCGCTGGGGAGAAAAAGTATTTGAAAGCAATACTTTAACGCTGGGATGGGATGGCGTTTATAAAGCCGAAAACCAACCCATAGAAACCTATACCTGGTATTGCACTTACAAAGATTTTAAGGCGGAAGAAAAACTGCTGAAAGGCAATCTTACTTTGATAAGGTAAACCCATAATAAACGTCTAAAAATTACAGGCCTGTTTCCGTGCTATACTTCTTTCAGAATAAGTACAATTTGTCATACACCCTTTGATTTAGAGATATGAAAAGGGATTTATAATCCCGCCAATGGATGAGTGCACTCTCTACCCGAAGCATCCGCTGATACTTTACCACCAACAAAAGCCTTTAGCTACAGCCCAAACGCATAATCGCGTTCTATCTTACAAATTCTTACCTTAAAGGCTTTATACCATTTTGATTTGCCATATTGTTGAGCCAGTTGGTGTTCGGCATTTTGCTTCCAGTTTTTTATTGCTGCTATACTGTCCCAGTAAGAAATGGTAATGCCCGTTTCGTTACGTGCGCTTTCAAAACCCAGAAAACCCGGCTGGCTTGCTACCAGTTCAACCATGCGCTGGCTCATGCTTTCGTAGCCTTCATCTGTTTCAGATTTTACAGAAGTAAATATTACGGCATAGTAAGGTGGTGGCGGGGTGTTGGCTATCATACGTATTGTTTTTATCATAAAAAAAGCCACCTGTTTCCGGATGGCTTTTTGTTGTTTAGTTCAGCACTGCTTCCTGCTCTGCAAATGCTTCAATGGGCGGGCAAGTGCATATCAGGTTTCTGTCGCCATGCGGATTGTTTACTCTTCCTACCGAAGGCCAGAATTTATTGGCTTTGATAAACGGCAATGGAAACACAGCTTTCTCTCTTGAATATTTCCTGTTCCAGTTTTCAGCTAAAACAGCGCCTTGTGTATGCGGTGCGTTTTTCAATACATTATCGCTCAATTCATAAGTGCCGTTTTGCACTTCGGCAATCTCTGCCCTTATTTGCAACATGGCTTCGCAAAAACGGTCAAGCTCGGCTTTGTCTTCGCTTTCAGTAGGCTCTATCATCATGGTGCCCGCTACAGGGAACGACATGGTAGGTGCATGGAAACCATAATCCATTAAACGCTTGGCGGCATCTTCTACTTCAATGCCACTGGCAGCTTTAATGTCGCGGAAGTCGATAATCAACTCATGCGCTACACGGTTATTAGTGCCCACATACAATACTTTATAAGCATTTTCCAATCTCGATTTAATATAGTTGGCGCCTAATATAGCATATTTGGTAGCGTTGGTAACGCCTTCAGTTCCCAGCATTCTTATGTAAGCATAAGAAATCAATAAAATACTGGCGCTGCCATAAGGCGCAGCCGACACCGCATTGATAGCTTTATCACCGCCTTCCATATCTACTACCTCATGACCGGGTAAATAAGGCACTAAATGTTTCGCCACACAAATAGGCCCCATGCCCGGGCCACCGCCACCGTGGGGAATGGCAAAAGTCTTATGCAAATTTAAGTGGCACACATCGGCACCAATTGAGCCGGGATTGGTTAAGCCCACTTGCGCGTTCATATTCGCGCCATCCATATACACCTGCCCGCCATTGTCGTGAATAATTTGGCAAATGTCTTTTATAGATTCTTCAAACACACCATGCGTGCTTGGGTAAGTTACCATTAAGCAGCTAAGATTGTCTTTATGTTGTTCAGCTTTAGCTTTTAAATCGGCAACATCGATGTTGCCATTATCATCGCATTTCACTACCACTACCTGCATACCTGCCATTACCGCACTTGCAGGATTAGTGCCATGTGCCGATGAAGGTATTAAGGCAATATTTCTGTGTGCCTGGTTATTATCTTGCTGAAAAGCGCGAATTACCAAAAGCCCTGCATACTCACCCTGCGCGCCACTGTTAGGCTGAAGAGAGGTTCCGGCAAAGCCTGTTATTTCGGTTAAGTAAGTTTCCAGTTCGTGAATCATTTCCAAATAGCCTTTCACCTGTGCCTTCGGAACAAAAGGATGTATTTGCCCGAATTCAGGCCAGCTAACGGGAGCCAGTTCTGTAGCGGCATTCAGCTTCATAGTGCAAGAACCCAGTGAAATCATAGAGTGCGTTAACGACAAATCTTTATTTTCTAAAGACTTGATGTAACGCATTATCTTACTTTCAGAATGATAATTATTGAAAACCGGATGGGTAAGATATAATGAAGCGCGGGCAAACGAACCGGTTATTTTAGTATTCGCTTCATCTAAAACAGCCGCCACTATTTCAGTATTAGGCTTGCCTTTCGCTTCGGCAAAAATATCTAAAATGGTATCTGCATCTTCTTTCAAAGTAGTTTCATCAAGCGCAATAATTACCTGATTGTTGCCTGCATAGCTGAAGTTTACCTGCTTGCTTTCGGCAATGGCTTTAAGGGCATTGGCATCAATGCCTGTAGTGTCAATATTCAGCGTATCGAAATATACTTTGTTGCGTTGTGTGAAACCTAAAGCGTTTAAGCCTGCTTCCAGCTCTACTGCCAATAAATGGATTCTTGAAGCGATATTTTTCAAACCTTTTGGCCCGTGATATACGGCATACATTCCGGCTATAATAGATAATAATGCCTGTGCCGTACAAATATTAGAAGTAGCTTTTTCTCTGCGGATATGTTGCTCGCGGGTTTGTAATGCCATGCGCAACGCACGGTTATTGTGGCTGTCTATCGAAACGCCAATAATCCTTCCGGGAATAATGCGCTTAAACTCGTCTTTAGTGGCAAAGAAAGCCGCATGAGGCCCGCCATAGCCCATAGGCACGCCAAAGCGTTGCGAGTTGCCCACTGCAACATCGGCATCTAATTCGCCCGGTGCGGTTAATAAAGTAAGCGCCAGCAAATCGGTAGCCATTACCACATAAGCGCCTGCCTGGTGCGCCTGCTGAATAAAAGTTTTGTAATCTGCTACCGCACCTTCTTTTGTGGGGTATTGTAATATTGCGCCAAATACTTTTTCGCTGAAAGTAAATGTTTCATAATTGCCTGTAACAATTTCTATGTTTAAAGGCAAGGCTCTTGTTTTCAGAATATCTAAAGTTTGTGGCAACACCGCATCGTCAACAAAAAACCGTGTGGCTTTAATATCGCCTTTGTTTACGGTGTTGTAAAACATGGTCATGGCTTCGGCAGCGGCCGTGCCTTCATCAAGTAAAGAAGCGTTGGCAATGGGCAAGCCTGTAAGGTCGCTCACCATTGTTTGAAAATTGAGCAAGGCTTCCAGCCTGCCTTGCGCTATTTCAGCCTGATAAGGCGTGTATTGTGTGTACCAGCCCGGGTTTTCAAAAATATTTCTCAAAATGGCTGTGGGCGTGTATGTGCCATAATAGCCCATACCTATGTAGGAGCGAAACACCTGATTTTTTTGCGCCTTGGCTTTCAGCATTCTTAAATATTCATACTCGCTTAAAGCGGCAGGCAGGTTTAAAGGCTTTGCAAGACGAATCTGAGCAGGAACGGTTTGTTCGATTAATTCTTCCAAACTGTTCACGCCAATAGCTTTCAGCATTTGTTGTGTTTCGTTTTCGTTGGGTCCAATGTGCCGGGTTTCAAAACGGTCGGTAGCATTTACTTCAATACTCATAAAAGGGAAATTGTGAGGCTTTTAAAATGAAAGTGCAAATTTACGGCATAGTAACAACTATTGTGGGACGCTGTTAAGATTTTGTAAACACGTATATCAACAGAAGGCATGTAACAGATAAGGTGTAGAAATAGGTAATGACAGATTAGACTTCTTCTGAAAATAGTGTTCTGTACTTGGCGAGTGCTGCCGTAGTCTGTCAAACCTGTTCTGCAACTTAGACACTAAATTCAAGGTAACAACGCAAACAACTAAAGATTTTAAATGTAGTAATTATAACCCATTAGGATCATAGCGAAAACCATATCTTTGTTTTGTCTTGAAACGCTTCATTGCCATATTATTTTTGTTGTTTCTTGTTTCTGCCACCTACCTTGCAGGGAAGGTTTATTATTGGAAGATGAAACAAATTAAAAGGCAAATTAAATATGAACTTGCTTCGGGGCATATTGCTTTCGATAAAATTTTTGTTTTTGCAGAAGATGAATTGAAAAGTGCCGTATGGATTCATTCACGAGAATTTCGCCTTAACGAAACCATGTATGATGTTTACAAAACAGATACCTGTGATGGAAAAATTATTTACCATGTTTTTCAGGATGATAAAGAATCAGCGTGGGCAACGTTGCTCATAGAGCATTACAGGTATCAGTCGGCACATGCTCCATTGCAGGCAGGTAAAGATTTTAACCCGCTAAAATATTTAATGAAAGATTTGATGAGCCAAACTGTTGCATCAACAAACTATTTTAGTTGCTCTTCAAACCTTCCGGCTACTTATTTTTTATTTTTCATTTCTTCTTTTTACACTTCCGATATTTTTAGCCCTCCCGAAGTTTTGATGTAATTGCCTGAAGTTTTTTTATTGCTTTTTCTAATCAACACGCAGGTGTTTTTGTGTTTTGTATTGTCATGCCATTATGTTTCTGAAAAATCGGGACAAGTGGTATTAGTAGACTTCTTCGGAAAATAGTATTCTGCACTTGACGAACCGTGTCATGGTGAGCTTGTCGAACCATTTTGGGTAGCCTGCGCACTACCCTTCGACA
>CAYSGX010000135.1:0-7575 GCA_964430605.1 uncultured Chitinophagaceae bacterium | reverse complement strand
AACCAAAATACCAATCGTTATTTATTATGGCGATTTTATTCCCGAAACACCGTCCGACAATTACGGTACGGATAATTGGCGTACACGTTTAGCAATGGCAAAACTTTTCTGTAACACGATAAATAAATACGGTGGCAATGCTTCGGTTGTTCATCTTCCAGAGATTGGAATAAAAGGCAATACACACTTCCCAATGTCCGATTTAAACAATGTAGAAATTGCAAATCTTATGGCTGATTGGCTGAAAGAAAAAGGATTGGATAAGTAACTTAAATAAATTAGAAAAATGAAAAAATTAACATCAATAATCGCAATAGCTATGACAACAATAGCAACAGATACGGTAAATGCACAGCAATCACAGTATCATAAAAAAGCAGAACAAAATCCCTTTACATTAGTGTACGAGGGAGCAATTACAGAGAACGTAAAAGGTAAAGTAAACATACACCCTGTTACCTACAAAATAAAGAATATTGATATAGTAGCAAATGTTTATACACCAGCAAATTATAATGCTTCACAAAAATACCCTGCCATTGTTATTGCACACCCCAACGGAGGAATAAAAGAACAGGTTGCGGGATTGTATGCACAAAGGTTAGCAGAACAGGGATTTATTACCATTACAGCAGACGCAAGTTATCAGGGCGGTAGTGGTGGAACACCCCGAAATGTAGATAAACCTGCAAACCGAATAGAAGACATACACGCAATGGCTGATTACATTTCTAAATATGCAGGTGTAGATACTTCAAAAATCGGATTGCTTGGTATTTGTGGCGGTGGCGGTTATTCGCTGAAAGCAGGACAATCAGACAAACGATTTAAAGCAGTAGCTACGTTGAGTATGTTCAATTCGGGAGTAGTAAGACGAAACGGCTTTATGAACTCACAATTTGCGACTATACAGGAACGCTTAAAACAGGCTTCCGATGCCAGAGCTTTGGAAGCAACCACAGGTAAAGTGCTTTACACAGCCGACACAGAAATAACCGATGAAATGGCAGACAAAATGCCCTTTGATATGTACAGAGAGGGACACTATTATTATCACAGAACCCACGCACACCCAAATTCAACATTCCGTTATACAACAAGCAGTTTAATGGATTTAATGACGTGGGACGCAAGTACGAATATGGATTTGATTAACCAACCTTTATTGATGATAGCAGGAAGTAAAGCCGATAGTTATTATATGACCGATGAAGCATTTAACAAAGCCACCAACGCAAAAAATAAAGAACTGTTTTTGATTAACGGAGCAACCCATATACAAACCTATTGGAAACCCGAATATGTGAAACAGGCAGTAGATAAATTAGTAAACTTCTATCAAACTAACTTATAAGATTAAAAGATGATGAAACGGAATTTAAAGTATATCCTACCATTTGCAATAATGCTTTTCACAGCTTGCAACAACAATCAGAAAATGGAAGAAACAACACAACAAAATGAACCTGTTTTTCCAAAAGGCGAAAAGGTTATCAGTGATAATTTTACAGGAACGGTTTGGCTTAATTATTTGGCAGAAACCGACACTATTCATAATGTAAATATAGGTTCAGTAACCTTTGAAGCAGGAGCAAGAACAAATTGGCACTATCACAAAGGCGGTCAGATACTTTTGGTAACAGAGGGCAAAGGTCTGTATCAGGAAAAAGGTAAGCCGATTGAAGTCATTAAAAAAGGCGATGTAATGAAATGTCCGCCCAACATAGAGCATTGGCACGGAGCTACACCCACCGAAGCAATGACACATATTGCCATAGGAACGAACACCAATATTGGTGGTGCAGTTTGGTTGGCACCTGTAACCGATGAAGAATATGTATTAGTGGGCAAACGGAAATAACAAAAAGGAAAAATGAAACGGCATAGAACATATTGCTCAATCCGTAAAAGCCCCTGCATTATCGGGGGCTTTTTTGTTTGTAGTCCTATTGGGATTACAGCCATCTCATACAAACATTTTTCCTTTGCATAGTTCTTTCACATATACGGCAAATCAAATTGCAGGTAAGAAAATCAAATTCTTACGAGAGCAAAAAGGCATGACTCAACAGGAACTTGCTGATTTAGTGAAAGCAGACAGGCAATACATTTATAAAATAGAAGCAGGAAAGAAAAACATCACACTGGATTACTTAGACAAGATAGCACAGGCACTTCAAGTTTCACAAAGCGAATTTTTAAACACAAATATTTCTTAACATCAAAATCTAACAACATGGCATCAACATCAGAAACAGGACATGCAAAAAATGTTGCAAACTTTGAAGACTTAATCTCCTTTTGCACAGGCTACGGAACTGCCTACAATCCGTCAAAAGCAGCAATTCAGTTACCTGCTTTAAACACGCTTTACAGCAATGCACAAAATGCACTTGCTGGGCTTACAAGTAAAAAAACCGTTTTTATCAATGCAACCAATGCAAGACAGGCGGCATTTGAACCGCTTAAAAAATTAGCCACAAGAATTGTAAACGCTTTAGATGCAACCGAAGCAACAGATGCTTTGGTAAAAGATGCAAGAACTATCAACAGCAAAATTCAGGGTAAGCGTTCGGGCAAGCTCACCAAAGCCGATGCAGGAATAACAGCAGACGAGCCAGTAGAAACGGCTAAAACAATTTCCGTTTCACAACAAAGTTTCGACAGCTTAATTGAGAACTTTGCCAAACTGATTGAACTCATAAGCAGCGAACCAAGCTACACACCCAACGAAACTGAATTACAGGTTTCCACTTTGCAAACCAATCTTGGTAATCTCAAAGCGACAAATACAACAGTTGTAAACAGCTATACCAATTATAGCAATTCACGCATTACAAGGGACAACATACTTTATGCAACCAATAGCGGACTTGTGGACACGGCTTTGGAAGTAAAGAAATATGTAAAATCAGTATTCGGAGCAACAAGCCCGCAATACAAACAAATAAGCGGACTGGAGTTTAAAAGACCGAAAAAGAAGTAAACCACCGACCGCAGACAGTATTTTACAGACCTCATTTAGAAAGTTTCTATCCGCAGGACAGAAGTTGCTTTCCGCATTTGGTTTTTTCCTGTCCGACAGCAGAAACCTTGCGACAGCGAAAAGAAAGTTCGTTTCCGCATTTAGAAAGTTAGCATCCGCACCGGGAAAGTTACCGTCCGCATGGAGTTATTTTCCCATTGCGACAAGAAAGTTTGAATATGCAAAAAGAAAGACAGCAACCGCGGCAGGTAGTTTTAGTAATAATAATCCCCCTAATTTAGTTTTCAGTTAGCAATATGGTTTAGATATATTTGCAACAGAAAGTTGTAGCGGATGTATTGCGGAAAAAGAAACATATTTTCGGGTTGGTTGCTATTTTGCCTGCTGGTTATTTTATTTCCTTCTGAAAGTATTGCTGCCGGCCGTGAAGTATTTTTTGAGCAATATGAAATTCTGAAAGAACCCATTGAGCAAATTAGCATCACCGAAGCTCAACAATCAAATGCCTTTAAAAAAACAAAGCATCTGAATTTCGGATATTCCACCGATGCTTATTGGATAAAGATGCCCTTAACCACGGGTATTAATACAAAACAGTTATATGCTGTTTCAGAATTCAGGTGTCTTGATTATGTCGATTTTTATTTAAGCAGAAATGGAATTATCAGCGACTCGCTCATTACAGGTTATCTGCGCCCGCTAAGTACCAGGCAGAAAATGTACTCCCGTTCTATTTTTGCTTTACCACAGGATATTTCGGCAACCGATACTTTATATGTAAGAATTCAGAAAAAAGAAGGAACATTACACACCCGCTTTTCTTTATTAAACGAATTTCAGTTACTTGAAACAAATCATACTGAAAAACAAATGTTATTTTTCTTTTTCGGAGTATGTTTTTTAATGCTCATTTTCTCATTCAGCTATTACCTGTATTTCAGAAAAACCATGTTTTTGTGGTACATGCTTTTTGTGGTATCATTTGCCATTCACCAATTGTCAAACTTTGGCTATGGCACCATGTATATCTGGAAAGACTGGCTGTGGATGTCTAATTTCTCCAGGGCCTTTTTTAATGTTCCGGCCGCTTTAGGAATAGTATTGTTTTCTTACGGATTATTAAGGGTAAAAGAGTTTTCTCCAAAAATAATTAACAAGGCATACAGGTTTATTATTATTTATTATGCTTCCATGCTGTTGTTTCCGTTTATTCCCATTCCCACCTACCCGTTCCGTTTTGCCGTATATACCCTGTTTATATTTTCAGTGCCAATTACTTTAATTACAATCATTATTGCGGCCTATAATTCTATAAAAAAGAAACACTTGCCCGGTTATTTCCTGTTAGCAGGAGAAGTGGTGTTGATCTGCACCATGTTGCTTTTTGTGTTGCGCAACTTCCAAATGTTTCCCGCGGGGTTTTCAGAAAAATATCTTTCAGATTACTCTATATTATTTATGGGTATTACCTCCATGTCATTCGGGTTAATTTCTATGCTCACTTATACCAAAGAAATGCATTACAGAATTGTTAAGGAATATATAGAGCATCCTAAGCCCGAGCCGAAAATTTATTCCAAAGAAGAACAGGAAAAGCTATCGGAAACTTTTTCAAAATTAGATACTTACTTCAAAGAGCATAAACCTTTTTTGAATGCTGAATTGCATTTAAGCGAAGTGTCGCACCAAACAGAAATACCCGACCATTTAATTTCTAAGGCCATAAATTTTAAGGCCGAAATGCACTTTTTCGACTTTGTAAACTCTTATCGCATACAAGAAGCCACCCTGTTATTGGCCGATGAAGAGGCCATGAAAACCTATACTATTGAGGCGCTCGCCCGGCAATGTGGTTTCAGTAACAAAACCTCGTTCAATAAAGCCTTCAAAAAGTTTACCGGACAAACCCCCACTTCTTATCGCCAAAGGCAATAAATAGCCTGTTTTGTTGTAAACCTTTCCTAAAAGTTGACAGATTATACGACTATTTACGTATTTTTTGCCTTTATGCAGCCTAATATTGAAGATTATTATTTGCACCTAAAATTGCTTAGTGATGCTGAAAAAAATCTTCTTCTTTTTAGTGTTTTTAGCAACGGTATATTTAAGAAATATATCGAGCGCTCATCAACTGTCAGAGAAAATTACCTTTGATAAAATGGCGATTACCACAAATGAAATACCTGATCGTCCCGGTTATGAAATAGCTTTATTATCAGATTTCAAAAATATGGCTGACAATAACAGTTTAGAAGAAACAGGCTTAACTCTTGCGCTTCAGCAAGGGCACGCCACTCATATTCCTTAACAGTAGAATTACCTTAAAAGCACAACGCTACCCTTAAAAGTGTTCATTTTCAAATCGGCAGATACGGCTTTTAAATAATACACATACACACCTTGATCTTGTTCAGTACCTTTAAAAGTGCCATCCCATTCTTCATTAAAATCATTGGTTTCAAAAACCTTCTGTCCCCAGCGGTTATGAATGGCTAAATAGAACTCTTTAAATGAGCCGCCATAAATTTTAAACGCATCATTCACGCCATCTCTGTTTGGTGAAAAAGCATTTGGAATATAAATAGGAACTATCGGAATAGTATTTACCACAACACTATCTGTGCCTGTACATCCGTATTGATCGGTATAAACCAAAGTAATTGTAGTTGTGTCTGCAGTATTTACAACTACATTTTCGCAAGTTGCACAATTGAGAACCTCTGTAGGCTGCCAAAAATACGTTACAGACCCACCCTGTGAAGGTGTAATTGAAGGTGATAATGTCAAACCGACTCCTTCAAATATTGTGGTGTCATTGCCCAAATCTATCACAGGATAAGGACTAAATGTTACATTTACCGAACCTGCAACAGAACAACCATTGGCATTTACCACAGTAACAGAATAAGCACCGGAAGTTAACGGAGAAATGGTTTGAGTAGTTTCTCCACTCTCCCATTCATAACTTACGTATCCGTTGCCTGCATCTACCACCAACAAAGAATCTTCACAAACAGTAATATCGCTGAAAGTTAAAGGTGCTACAGATATTTCGGTAACAATCGTTGAGGTTGTACCCGAGCAGCTTGCATCTGTTCCCGTAACCGAGTAAGTTCCTGCTGTTACAGTAATGCTTTCGGTATTACTGCCATCACTCCAGCTATAGTCTGTTCCGCCAGTTGCTGTAAGAATAGTGTTTTCACCGGGGCAGTAGCTTAATACACCATCAATAGTTATAGGCAGGCTCGCCACTTCAGTTACCGTAGCAGTGGCAGTAGCTGTACACCCATTGGCATCAGTTACAACAACGGTATAATCGCCTTGTGTAACGGTAACACTTGCACTGTTACCAACGTTGTTTGCGCTTGCATCAGTCCACACATAACCTGTTCCTCCACTTGCAGTAAGCGTTGTACTGCCACCTACACAGTAATTTAACAAACCACTGATGGTTGCGACAGGAGCAGGAAATTGTGCACCATTGCTAAACGCAGCACTTGGCGCAGAATCGCAACTTCCATCACTTGCAATTACCGTATAGCTTGTTCCTATTACCATACCACTTATTAAGCCTCCTGCGCCTGCTGATGGGCCGGCAGGAGAAAATATGTATGTTACAGACGCATTATAATTGCTGATAGCGCTGTTTCCGTCTGCTGAACATGTAGGCGGAGTAGTTGAAATTACAGGCACAGCCGCTGCGGTAGTTTGCGCACCATTACTGAATGAAGCGCTTGGCGCAGAATCACAACCGCCATTATTTGCAGTTACTGTATAGTTTACGTCTGTTGTCATGCCACTAATTGTGCCACCGGCACTTGCCGAAGGCCCCACAGGCGTAAATGTATAAGTAAAAGCAGCATTGTAATTGCTGATAGTACTGCTTCCATCTGCTACACATGTAGGCGGGGCAGTTGCAATAGTTGGAACAGGCGGTGCTGTTAATTGTGCGCCATTGCTGAAAGTTGCACTTGGCGCAGAATCACAACTTCCATCGCTTGCAATTACGGTATAACTTGTGCCAACCGCCATGCCGCTTATTACGCCACCTGCACCTGCTGAAGGCCCGGCAGGGCTGAAAATATAAGTTAGAGCAGCATTATAATTGCTGATAGTACTGATTCCATCTGCCGAACACGTTGGCGGGGCAGTTGAAACAGAAGGTACAGCGGGAGGGGTAGTTTGTGCAGCGTTACTAAAGGCTGCACTCGGATTAGAATCGCATCCGCCCTGGCTTGCCACAACAGTGTAGCTTGTGCCCGGTGTCATTCCGCTTATTACACCACCTGCGCCTGCTGAAGGCCCGGCAGGAGAAAATATATACGTCATAGCGGCATCATAATTACTGATAGTGCTGCTTCCGCTGGTATTACATGTAGGCGGGGTTGATGTAACAGTAGGTATAGGAGGTAATACTATTGGGGTGTTGTAGGTAATAAGAATTCCTCCGGCAGCACCACGCCCACCGGGACTATCACCACCACCTGCACCTGCACCACCATATGCGGTACCGGGATTATTAGTATTTGCTCCTCCCGCTCCTCCGGCCTCGAGCGGCGGGTCGGTGTGAATGAGGTGGCCCCGCCCGC
>CAYSGX010000134.1:4774-7585 GCA_964430605.1 uncultured Chitinophagaceae bacterium | reverse complement strand
ATACGGCTGCTCGTGGCCGAAAGAAAAAATATCAATAAGATCGCCCCGAATGGAAAACTGCCCGGGTTCATACACAAAATCAACGCGTTCAAATTCGTAAGTAAGCAGCAGGTCGAGCATAAAATCCATGTCTATTTTCTCGCCTGTTTTGACGAGCAGCATGTTTTTTTGCAGGGCTTCCTTGCTCACTACTTTTTCAAACAAGGCTTCGGGATAGGTAACAATTAATTCAGCTTTGGTAACGCTGTTGGTAATTCTGTTTACGGTTTCGGTGCGCAGCAAAATATTGTTGCTGCTTACTTCTTCCAGTTTACCGGGACGCTTAAACGAATCGGGGAAATAGAAAATATCTTTTTTATTGAGCAGGTCTGTAATGGTATTCTGAAAATAGGCAGCTTCTTCTTTGTCGTTCAGAATAAATACATGATGGTGATGTAATAATTTGTACAGCGAAGCGGCAATAAACGTGTCGGACGAACCCACCATGCCCTTCAGAAAAAATCTTGCAGCGGGATTCACGCTGATTTTTTCCGCAATGTTTTTAATGGCAATATCTTCCCGAAAACGGGACAACACATCATCTAAATTCATGCGAGCAGAGGAACAAAGTTCTGCAATTAGGGTTCAATAAAAAAACTTTGGGGAAGATTGGGGGTTTGTATAGAACGCTGATGGTAGTTGCACACTAAGGAAGGCTTCCCTCGAAGGGAAGCCTTCCTTTTAAGTAAGTTTGACATGGCACAGACTGTAGTTGTATAATAGGGAAGCCTTTCTTAGAACCATTTCTTTTTTTAAATTTGGAAACACTATTTCTGATTAGCTTCATGAAAAAGAATATTCCTCCATTATTTGCTGAAACTTATTATCATATTTATAACAGGGGTATTAACGGTGAAAACATTTTTAAAGAGCATAAAAATTACCAGTATTTTCTATCTCGATTTAACCATTTCATTAGCCCAATTGCTCACACATACGCTTACTGCTTATTGCCCAATCATTTCCATATACTCATCAAAACCAAAAACGAAAGAGAAATTAAGGACATTACAAACAAGGCATTGTTGAAAAGAAATTTTCCTTTAAATAAGAATGAGCAATTTGAAGGTTCTTTACCCATGCCGAATGTTATAAAACTATCTGAAACTTCCTACATTATTAGCCGAAAGTTTTCTGATTTTTTCAAAAGCTATACGCTTAGTATTAACAAAGCATATAGTCGCACAGGTGGGCTTTTTGAAGAACCTTTCAGGAGAATAGAGGTAAGTAATGATGCTTATTTTACTAAACTTGTTTATTATATACATGCCAACCCACAAAAACACGGTATAATAGGCGACTTTAAGGAATATCCTTATTCATCATATCATAGTTTTATGAGTAAAAAACCAACTAAACTTATGAGAGATTATGTAATAGACTGGTTTGGCAATGAGCAAAATTATATTGGTTTTCACAACATGTTTCAACCTGAAAAAGGTGTTGAACAATTTATTGTTGAATTTGACTAGCTATACTTCCTTCGAGGGAAGCCTTCCTTTCAGCAGCCAGGCCACCTTCCGAAGAAAAAAACTTGCTGATGTGTTTTGCAAAATAGCGGGTACAAGCTATCATTTGTTTGGGTAAATTAAGAAAGCATAATTTAATTTATCAGCCCCATTTTCTTTTGCGTTTTTCCCTAACCCAATGCGAGGTTTTTTTATGATGGTTGATTTACTAAATGCATGTGAAATTATCTGTGTTTTAATAGATTGACTAAAAGCATTGGTTTCGCTGAATAGCTTCATTGCACAAACCATTGGTCCTTTTATGGTCGTTTTCTTTTCGATGTCATAAATACTTCTAATTAGAATACCTCCATAACCGCCTGTTTTTTCATTTTTGAGGGCAATGTCTACACCTGAATAATGGAAAAACCAATCGCCTGATTTTGGGTCAACGTGATTGCGTTTGTATGTGCTATTGTCAATGTGATTTGACGAGTTCCAATAAAATTCAATCTCTGTAAGTCGATACATTGCATTATGCGTTTGAATTTCATAGTCGTCAAATAATTTCTGAGCTATTTTCTCAAATTCACTTTCTGTTTCGTTTTGTATTGTCAAGAAATCCATAGTTGTTGAGTGTTGTTAAAAGTGCTAAAGGAAGGCTTCCCTCGGAGGGAAGCCTTCCTTTCCTTCACCCCGACACCAACATCCCCATTGGTAATAGCATCCACTAAGCTCACTATACATAATACGCTACACCAAAAACGGGTTACTATTTCTTTCATCAGCCACAGTAGTTTCAGGGCCGTGCCCCGAATACACAATAGTATCATCGGGCAGGGTGAGCAATTGGCTTTTAATACTTTCTATAAGCGTTTCGTAATTGCCCCCGGGCAGGTCGGTACGGCCAATACTGCCCATAAACAGGGCATCGCCAGCTAAAACAAAATTGTTTTCAGCATTATAAAAACTTACACTTCCTGCCGAATGTCCGGGAGTGAAAAACACTTTAAAAGTGGTGTCGCCAAAAGCGATGTCTTTTCCGGGTTCAATAAAAGCATCGGGATTGGGCGATGCGCCCATGCTTACGCCAAACATACTGGCATGTTGTGGCGCACTCCTTAAATTATCCATTTCTAATTCATGAGCGTAAAAAGGAATTTGATAAGTGTCTTTCACAAATTTATTTCCAAATATATGGTCAATGTGGCAATGGGTATTCAGCAACAAAACAGGCGTTAAATTTTTACGCATAATGAAATCTTGCAGCGAGTCTTCTTCTGCTTTGTGATACATTCCGGGGTCAACAATTACGCAAGTGTTG
>CAYSGX010000134.1:0-4764 GCA_964430605.1 uncultured Chitinophagaceae bacterium | reverse complement strand
GTTTCATCATACACTATGTAAGTGTTTTCTTGAAAAGGATTGAACGTAAAACATTTTACTATTGCCATACATTAGTTAGATTTGGATTCGATAGTATTTCAGAAAAAATTCAAATTGATTCACAAAAGTAATTATTGGTAATTAAGAACGTTATTTCAAAAGTGCAAAAACCCCTGAAACCCATATCATTTCTCCTTATATTTTTTTCGGCTTTAATTAGTGCGGTAAGTGTAAAAGCACAAGGCACACAAATGCAATTTGGGCAAAACAGGGTTCAGTATAAATCATTTACCTGGCAATATTTCGAGTCGAAAAATTTTGTAACCTACTTCTACATGGGCGGGCAGGAAAACGGCAAGTACGCTGTGCAATACGCTGAAAAAGTATTGCCCGAAATAGAGCAACTAATGGAATATCGTATGAAAGACCGTATAGAAATTATGGTCTATAACGATCTTTCAGATTTAAACCAAACCAATATCGGCATCGGCACCGATGTATATAACATAGGCGGGCACACGCAGATTATCAAAAACAAAATGTTTGTCTATTTCAATGGCGACCACACTCATTTTGAAAGACAAATAAGACAAGGCATCGCGCAAATAATGATAAGCCACATAATGCAGGGTGGCAATTTTCAGGAAATATTGCAAAATGCGGTGTTAATGAACCTGCCAAGCTGGTTTGTAATGGGCTTAATTTCTTATGCAGGCAAAAGTTGGGATGCCACAATGGACGACAGGCTGAAAGATGCCATACTAACCGGAAGATTTAAAAAGATAAAAAACCTGAGAGGTGAGGAAGCCAATTTTTATGGACATGCTTTTTGGCATTATGTAGAAGAAAAATACGGCAAAAGTACCGTTACCAATTTGCTGTATGTAACCCGCACCAACAGAAGCCTTGACAATGGCCTTATGTTTGTAATGGGCGGCAATATGAAAACTGTTTTAGACGATTTTTATAACCACTACTATCAGGTTTTTTCAAAAGAGAAAGAAGGCAGAGATATTCCTGATTTGAATAGTATTACCAAAACAAAAATTAAAACCGACAGGGTTTACAAGCAACTTAAACTTTCGGAAGATGCAAAACAAATTGCCTACACCAGTAATGATTTGGGCAGGTGGCGTGTGCATGTTCAAAATATAGAAACCAATAAAAGAAAACGTATTATCAAAGGCGGCTTGAAAACCAACAGCCTTAAAACCGATTACCAATATCCTCTCCTGGCATGGTCGCCCGATAATAAAACACTGGCAGTAATTTATGAAAAGCGCGATAAGTTGCGCTTGCTGCAATACGATAGCGAGGCTAAGAAAAAAGCCAAGGCATTTATTACCAAGTTTCAATCGGTTCATGACTTTTGTTATACCGATAATGCCAAGATGCTGGTAATGTCGGCTGTAAATCGCGGCCGCTCTGATGTATTTACTTACTTAATACCTTCTACCACCGTTCAGCAACTCACCAACGACCATTATGATGATATTCATGTGGGCTGGTATAAAAGCGAAGCGCACAAAGGCATTTTATTTTCTTCAAACAGAACGTCAGATACTTTAACCAATACAAGCCTTGATACCACTACGCTTTCGGGCAATTTCGATATTTATTTTATTGACCAAAATAAAGTTGGCAATGTTCTTACTAAGATTACCAATACCCCTTTTGTTTCTGAAAAACAACCGCAGCAATACAACGAAAAGTATTTTAGTTTTTTAAGTGAAGAAAGCGGAATTCAAAACCGTTATTTGGGTTACGTAAAAAATATTTTTCTAAGAGACGATTCGGTTTATTTCTTTCAAGACTCTACCGTAACCAACCCATTGTGGAATGTTGCCGACATTGATGATGAGCCCGATTCTTTTAAGGTGAATAAAATTTATAAAGATGTTGGCGATATTTTTCCGCAGACAAATTATGTATCGAACATAGAAGAAGAAGATATTAAATATCGCAGTGGCAAAACCGCCATGATGTTTTTAATAGATGGTTACCCTAAATTTTTTGTAGAGCCGGTAGCTGCCGAAATCAATGAATTTTTGCCGCCTTTCGCAAAAACCAATTATGAACTGTTCAGAAGAAAACAAATAGATACGCAACTTAAAAAAGAAAAAGAATTTATTCAAAAGCTTATAGCAAAACAAAAGCAATTTGAAGAGCTGGCTTCCGATACTACTGAATTGATAGACGAGCCTGTCTTATTTTTCCAGTCTGAATTTAATACCGCGCAAGAAAATAATGTTCGTTTCAGCAGAAGAAACGATGGCAGCCTGATATTAGATATTGTGCCTGCCAATGAAAAGGCAGAGCCTGTTTTCAGATTCAATAAAGTATTGCCCTATCAGTTAAAATTTTCTACCGATTATGTTTCGGCACAGTTAGATAACAGTTTAATCATGACCCGTTATCAAAAATTCGCGCCCGGTACCCCCGTGTTTGAAAACCCGTCATTAGGGCCCATGATTACTTTAGGCACAGGCGATTTATTTGAAAACTATAAGATTACCGGAGGCTTCCGTTTCCCTTTCAATTTCCAGAGTTCCGAATATTTTTTAGCCTACGATGCGTTGAAGAAAAGGCTCGATAAAAGAATAATGTATTACAGAAGTTCGCAAAAGCGTGTGTATGAAGATGTAGAGCCTTTTTATGGCATCACACGTTTTATTACCCCCATCGAAGCCAAGCAAAAAACTAATTATTTAGAACTAAGATTGAGTTATCCTATTGATGTAATTCGCAGCATCAGGAATTATTTTGCTTACAGAAACGAACGCACTATTTATTTAGCTACCGACCAATCTACTATCAATATTCCCACCTTCAATGAAAACTGGGTGATGTATCGCACTGAATATGTTTTCGACCGTACCTTCAAAACCGGACTGAATTTGATGAATGGACTTAGATTTAAAATCTATGGCGAAATTCATAAAGAGTTTTTGATGAAAGAGCGCAACCTCTTTAGCGATGTAAATGTTAAGCTGCCCAATATGAACGATGCCTATTTGGGTATTTTTGGTGTAGATATAAGGCATTATCAAAAAGTACATAAAGAAATTATCTGGGCCAATCGTTTCGCCTACGGAAGCTCTTTCGGCACCCGCAAAATGGTGTATTATTTAGGTGGTGTAGATAGCTGGATAGGTTTAAGCCCCCGCTTTGATGAATCCATTCCCGTAAATCAAAACAACAACTACGCCTTTCAAACCGTAGTTACCAATATGCGCGGCTTTAAGCAAAATATCAGAAACGGAAACAACTTTGCAGTAATCAATTCCGAGTTGCGTATTCCTTTATTCACCTATTTAATACACTCGCCTATTCGCTCAGAGTTTATTAAGAACTTCCAGGTAGTAGGCTTTACAGATGTGGGCACCGCATGGGAAGGCTTTAACCCTTATGCTAAGAACAATCCTTTATTTACCGATACTATTCGCAATCCAACGGTTACCGTAGTGGTAAATTACTATCGCAATCCTATTGTAATGGGTTATGGAGTAGGTGTGCGCTCTATATTACTGGGCTATTTCATTCGCCTTGATTTAGCATGGGGCAACGATAGTGGCAGGGTGGGCAGGCCTATTGCTTATTTATCTTTCTCTACCGATTTTTAGTAACTTCCGCTCAATAAAAAATTTAATCATGGCATATCAGCATCTCATTTATAACCTGAAAGAAAACATTGCTCATATACAGCTAAACAGGCCCGATGTATTGAATGCGCTAAGCCCTGCTTTGGTGCTTGAGTTGAAACATGCTTTTGAAGTTGCTGCTGAAGATGATAAAGTAAGTGTTATAATACTATCGGGAGCAGGCAGGGCTTTTTCTGCGGGTGTAGATTTAAAAGAAATGAACGAGAGTATTCAGGGCGGAAAGTTTTCACAAGATGAAATACTGAAAGCAGGGCTCGAATTGATTAATAATATTCAAACCATGCCCAAGGTATGTATCGCTATGGTTCACGGGTTTTGTTTCACAGGCGCTTTAGAGCTTGCGCTGGCTTTTGATTTAATGTATGTTGCCGATGATACCAAGCTGGGCGATACCCATACCAAATGGGGCATTCTGCCAAAGTGGGGCATGTCTCAGCGATTGCCTCAAAAGGTGGGTATTATGAAAGCCAGAGAAATGTCGTTTACCGCAAAAGCTATCACAGGCAAAGAAGCCGAACAATATGGCATGGCAAACAAATCTTTACCTGCCGAAAACCTTAACGATTATGTATTTGATATTGCCAAAGCCATTGCAGGGAATAGCTTACAGGCAGTAGCAGCTTTTAAACACCTTTATCATCAGGGCAGCCATACTACCTTACAAGAAGGATTAAAAACAGAAGCTGCCTTTGAAAAAGATATTACCGACAGAACGGAATATTTAAGGGCGTTTATGAAGAATAAGTAAAATCTTTTCACCCCTGCAACAAAAACACTGTAGGTTTTTTATTCATTTCTATTTTGGTGTGTTTCCAGTTTTTTATGGTTTGCGTAAGAATTTGTTCCGAAGGTAAAGTAACATCTACCGCTATACACAGTTTAGTGTGTTCTCTGCAATTCGTAATCAAATCTTTCAGCAGTTGGTGGTTACGATATGGCGTTTCAATAAAAATTTGTGTTTGCCCGGTTTTTTGCGACAGCAATTCTAAACGCTGGATTTCTTTTTTCCTTTCAGGATCTTTCACAGGTAAATATCCTGTAAAAGCGAAATTTTGCCCGTTCATACCGGAAGCCATTAACGCGAGCAGTATAGAAGAAGGCC
>CAYSGX010000133.1:0-7586 GCA_964430605.1 uncultured Chitinophagaceae bacterium | reverse complement strand
ATATTATGGCAACGAAATCGAATATCCTAAATTTGATAATTACGATGCAATTAATGTAAATAAGACCCAAGATATACCTAAAGACTTTGATGGAATTATGGGTGTTCCAATTACATTTTTACATAAATACAATCCCGAACAATTTGAACTAATCAAATTTAGAAAAGGAAATGACGACAAGGATTTATCTATAAATGGTAAATGTCCATATTTTAGGATTTTAATCAAAAACAAACGACTCTAAATATTTCAATACAGAATAATAAATGAAGAAAAAGCAAACAGACCGATTAAGAATAGAAAAAGTTAGAGGTCAAGGGCCGAAAGAAATATTTAGTGAAAATGCTCAAATACACGATAAATCAGTAAATAATTTTTCAAAAGTTGTTTTTGAAACCTTGAAAAAAGATTATCCCAACCTTGAATTTCGTTTTAGAGATAGCATTAAAAAGAAAGAAATCAACGAAAAACTTAACTCGGTTGATGCAAGATTAGGAGTAACGGTATTTATTGAAAACGCATCAATAAAGCCCGATGGTGGAATTATTGAAGTTAAAGATAAAGACGAAAAATGGCGTATTGTCTTAGTTTGTGAAGCCAAACATCAAGGAAAGGACATTGAAAATATCAGCAAAGGAATTTTAGTTGGTAAAAACAACAATCAAGAGTTAATGGTAGCAGGAAATGCTATTGAGCGTTCTCATAAAAACATCAATGAAATCAGAAACATAATGATTGATGAAAAACATTTTCCTTATATTTTGTTTTTGCAAGGTTCAAATTTTCTTACAGAACCAATAACGGTAACAAGACCGGACGGAACGGAAGTCATTTTGAAACACGATGCAGGTTCGCTAAACAGAATTGATAGACTGACTTCTTCAAATTATAGTTTACCAATTAACCAAAATAGTTGCGAAAATATATTCATCACTATTGACGGAAAATCTGTTATGTTACAAGCCGTATCAATATATACCAAACCAACGGAATGGACTGTTGAAGAAATGTTGCCCATAATGATGGATGTTTCTGCAACTTCACTAAGGATTTTAGAATTGACTTAATAAAAGACGGACAGAAAAAGTCAAGTAGGTAAGGGGGAATCTCACCCCCAAACCACCCCACTGGCAGTAGCATCCACTACTACCCAAAACATAATGAAGCCTCCTTATACAGCACAAGAATTAACATAAGGCAGGCTTCCCTTTGAGGAAAGCCTGCCTTTTTTCTGCTGTCTGCATCACAAATGAAACAGATTACATGATGACACAGATTTTGAAAATACCAATCATCATTTTCCGGGAAATCTTTTAATCCGCTAAATCGGTGATGCTGATAAATTAGTAAACCAACATAGCCATGCGCAGCACAGCCATGCGCAGCACGTGAGGGATGGCAGCGGAAATACTTTTGTGAGGAACGAACAAAAGATTGCAGCGTACAGCCCGACCCCTTTGCGAAGCATTGGGGGCACGCCATAATACTTTAAGTTGTCGTTGGCAGCATCATCGTCAAGTGCAAAGTAGCGGAAATTGTAAGTTGCTTTTGTCTGTGCATCGACATGTTATGCCGAATATGTTTGTAGCAACTTTTGCGTGGACGAAGCATCCTCTCCAGCCAGATTGGGGTATTTTAGTTACCGAACACTATTTTTGAAGCCATTTTAAAACCATGCATTACAAACCAATAGTTTTGCTGTTACTCTTTTCATGCTTGCTGCAACAAGCGGCTCATGCGCAGCCGGTTCATGAGTATATGGATTTGCAGATACATACTACCATGCATGTGCCTTATCCTTTTTTCGGCAAAGATTTGAAGTATTTCAACGAGAAGCGTCCGCCTGCGCTTTCATACAAGCACCAGTTTAAAAATGTAAACTATGCCAATTTTCTGCAAGCCAATAAAGGGGCAAGGATTATTGCCAACGGTGCGCTCAATACCGAATATATTTCTAACCCGAAAAAAGCAAGAAAAGGTATTCTGAAACAGATTAATTATGTGAATCGCTTTGCCGAAAAAAATGCCGCTCATTTTGTAGTGGCACACAATCCCGATGAGGTAAGGCATTACATCCATCATTCAGACAAGACGGTTATTATTCATTGTATTGAGGGCGGCAAAGAACTTATCAAAAGCCAGTCTGATGCAGATTTTTGGGCAAGCAAAAGTGTGGCGTTCATCACGCTTATTCACCTGGTTGACTGCGAATATGGCGGGGCAGCCATACTGCCCGGGCTTGTTACACGCTTAATAAACCTTCGCGCGCCACACAAAACAGAAAACGAAATTGGACTTACAGAACATGGCAGAAACGCGATTGTGTGGCTGGCTAATGCAGGCATCATGACCGACATTACACACATGAACGACAGGACAAGGAAAGAGGCGCTGCAATTGATGGAAGAACACCACATTCCACCGCTTTCTACCCATGACGGATTTAAACCTGTTCAGAATCATCCCCGCGCTTTAGATGAAGAAGACATGGTGAACGTATATAAAAATAACGGCTTCATTTCGCTGCCCGTCAGTGGTTTTTCGTGTATACCTTATCAGCCTCACGAAAAATATCAAAAAGCTATTGACAGCCTCGAATTGTATTGTGCCGGCTCGGTAGATTCCTACCAGTTTACTTACCTGGCAGTGAAAAGCTTTATTGAAACTCATGCGGCATTAGGCTACAGAAATAACATGAGTGAAGCCGAAAAGGTAAATTATTGCATCGGCTGGCAAAGCGATTTTAACGGCTGGCTGAACCACAGTCGCCCGCGTGTGGGCAATAACGGGTGTTTTCCTTTCAATGAAAACCATGAGTATGAGGATATTGAAATAGTGGGCATGCCACATCCCGGATTGTTGACATCGCAATGGAAATATTTAGAAAAAAACGGAGTTGATACCGCCCCCATTAAACGCGCATCAGAAAAATTTCTACAGCAGTGGCAATATTTTTTAACTAACAAAGGAAAATTTTAGTAGCGGAAGTTGTATTGTCATTTCAATTTCCGAAATTGCTTGCTGAAAATAACCCGCCATGAATGAATTTATAGCAGAACTGATAGGCACTATGCTGCTTATTCTATTAGGATGCAGCGTAGTAGCCAATACCATATTAGACAAAACCAAAGGCAACGGAGGCGGATGGATAGTAATTACTACCGGATGGGCTTTGGGTGTATTTACAGGCGTAACGGTTGCCGCGCCATTCAGTGGGGCACACCTCAATCCCGCTGTAACACTTGCACTGGCGATGACCGGTTCTTTCCCCTGGGAAAGTGTCGTAATGTTTGTGGTGGCACAGTTCATAGGTGCATCTGTTGGAGCATTGCTTGTATGGTTGTTTTATTATCAGCATTTCAATGTAACCCGCGATGCAGATTTGAAACTGGCTGTATTTTGTACCGCACCTGCCATAAAAAGCCCTGTACTCAATTTTTTCAGTGAAGCGGTAGGCACTTTTGTATTAGTATATGCGGTACTACATGTTGCCGAGCCACAAATCAATGACACCAACGGTAAACTGGTAAAAGTGGGCATGGGTTCGCTTGGAGCATTGCCCGTAACGCTTATTGTATTGGCAATCGGCTTGTCATTGGGTGGCACTACGGGTTATGCCATTAATCCCGCGCGGGATTTGGGCCCTCGTATTATTCATGCTTTAGCGCCTATTGTGGGAAAGAGAGACAGCAACTGGAGCTACGCGTGGATTCCGGTAGTTGCGCCATTTTGTGGAGCAGCAATTGCTGTTGCACTTACTTTAATTGGTGGTTGAGTATTCTAAATGGCAGTTTATGTAATTGCAAATTCCTTTTTATCTGTTATTCTTTTCTTTTGCTGTCTGCACCGCAGATGAAGCAGATTACAGGATTACACAGGTTTTGAAAATTCCAATAATCATTTTCTGTGAAATCTTTTAATCCTTTTTAAATCGGTGATGCTGATAAACAGCTTAGTAAGCTGCTTTTAGTAAGTAAATTGCTAATTAAAAATTTCGCAGCGGGCATTTTTTATTTCCGCATCTATCCATTCAATAATTGCGCCTTTAGACGCATCGGCACATTCAAAAGCACCCGTGTATAATGGTGGTGACAATACGGGGGTAAATACATCTTGCTCCCGCTTGAGCAGCTTTATTGCATAGAGGTTGGTTATATCTATGGTAAGCAAATCAGTCCAGCTATCGGCATACATGATATTGCCGTTAATGGTAAAATCGTTGATTGCCGGAATATTAAAAAAGGTAAGGTTTACCGGATTGGTACTGTCGCTAAGGCTAAATACATGTATGCCTTTCTTTTGCTCTGCCATAAAAAACAAAGTATCTGACAAAAAAATAGTGCCCGTGTTTTGAATAGTTTGCGGAGGGAGGTTTTTTATATCGTTTAATAACGCCTTGGGTATATAAACCGGCTTTTTACCCATGCCATTATAGAACGGATATTCTTTTTTGCAGCTAATAAAACAAAACAATACGGGTAACAAAAAAATGTACCCTGAAACTTTTATAATCGGGTGGTTTCTCATATTGTTTTCTTTGTGGTAAGCATTTTTTCAGCATTAATTATTGATGTTGTAATACATCCGCCTCTTTTTACAACAATGTAACACTGCCTTGCTTTTTATATGAATCTCCATCTAAGTAGATAATATACACCGTGTAAACATACACGCCCGGGGTAAGCAGGTTGCCATTTTTTGTACCATCCCAGACTTTATTAATATCATCGGTTTGAAACACCAGCTCACCCCAACGATTATGAATCTGGAAAGTTAACTTTCTGATAGCGTTATTGTAAGTATAAATTTTAAACTCATCGTTTGTTCCATCTTTTTGGCTTGGAGAAAAAGCATTGGGTATGTAAAGCACTTTATCGTTATTTACAAATACTTTAATTGAGTCTGTGCCTGTGCATCCATCGGTATCGGTAACTTTCAGCGTATAAGTAGTTGTATAAAGCGGATTGGCAATTGGGTTTTGAATATTGGCATTGTCTAAATTATTATCGGGTGTCCACTCAAAGATTAAGGCTTCATTTCCATTGGCATCATAAGAACTAATCAGTTGCAGGTTAGCCCCAAAAAATGGAATGGTATCACTTACAGGCTGAATAGTAACTGTAACGGGGTTAGGCTCATTGAGTGTTATTGTTTCAGCTATAGAGCAGTTATTGGCATCTGAAACAGTTACAGCATAATTTCCTGCTGCCAGATTATTATTTGTTGAGCCAATAGCGCCATTGCTCCAATTAAAATTATAGGAAATAGTACCCCCGGTAACGTTGGTGGTTATATAGCCATCGTTGTACCCAAAACAAAGTAAATCTTCTGCCTGCAAAGTTAGCATCAAGGGTTCGGGCTGAACAAGCGCTATACTTTCAATGGCTTCACATCCATTTATATCAATAACAGTTAAAGCGTAAATACCGGAAGAAAGGGCTGAAATACTACTTGTATTTTCTGAGGTGTTCCAGAAATAATTATAGGAAGGTGTTCCGCCTGAAATTACCGAATTAATGGAGCCATCGGCAAACCCGTTACAACTTATATTGTAGTTGCCGTTATATTCATTTGCCTGCAACTGAATTTCAACAGGCCGGGGTTGTGTAATTGATACGGTGGCTGAGGTGGTGCACCCATTAATATCTGTAGCAGTAACATTATAGGTTCCCGCAGCAAGGCTATTTATGTTTTGTGTTGTTTCAGCATTATTCCACAAATAAGAAAAAGCGCCTGCCCCGCCTTGGGCAGTAGCATTAGCAATACCATCAGCTGCATTAAAACAAGTTATCGCGACACCATTATAGTTGCTGCCAATACTTGCAATAACGGCTACGGGCAAAGGCTCATTTATTGATATGCCGACTTCAACAGTACAGGTATTGGCATCGCTTATAGTAACAGTATAATTTCCCGAAGGAATATTTTGAATGCTGTTCCCCCCGGTGCTGTTGCTCCAAAGGTAATTGTATGGCGCATTTCCCGAAAGCATGTTTATTGTCGCGTTGGCATCACTGAATCCATTGCAGGAAACATTAAATCCATTATAGTCTGAAACATCAAAAGAATACTGTAAAGGGGTATTGTTGTTTATAGCAACTGTCGTGTTATGCTCGCCCGTGCAGCCATTAACATCGGTAATAGTAACGGTATAATTTGCAGGAATTAAATTTTGAATAGCTTGAGTTGCTTCATTATTGCTCCATAAATAAGTATAAGGCGAAGTGCCATTATCAATAGTTACAACACTCGCGGTACCATCGTTAATGTTCGGACAATTAGCATCTGCAGCCGCAAGAGCAGCATCAATTTTCGTTATGATTTCTGTGTTTTTTGTGATGGAAGCAGTACAGCCGTTTGCATCGGTTACGGTTAACGTTACATCATAGTTGTTAGCACTGCTATACATAAATCCATTAGGGTTTAGCCCATTAATGGTGGCTCCATTTCCAATATCCCACGTAGCATCTGTAATTGCTACAGAAGATGCAGAAGTGTTGTTTACCAGTACAGGATTATTTATACATCCGTCAGGAATTTCAAAATCTGCTACAGGGTCGGGATTAATTATTACTTGTTTGGTTGTAACGCTTGAACATCCCAAAACATCAGTAAGCGTTAAGGTTGCCTGATAGGTTCCCGCTGTAGTATATTGATGTGTGGGATTTACGTTTGAGGCATTTACATTGTTGTTTATAAACTGATTGCCATCGCCAAAATCCCAATTCATAGATTGAATGGTAGTGAAATTATAATTGGCATTTGAAACACAACTTGGTAAAAAATCATACTGTATTGTACTATTAGGGCAATATGTTGTTGCTGAAATATCAAAATCAATGTCAAGCGTGTAATTAAAATTCCTGTAATCACAAAACCTTTGTGAGCGATTATAAAAACCAAACCGTCCGGGCAAAAAACATCCCGTAACATCAAATTTCAGCACATTATCTACATAAATAACAATTCTGGTAAAAGTATATACCAGCCTGAACTGATGCCATTGATGCCTTACCCAGCCGGGGCCACCAAAATCATCGGCAAGTATATTAAATTCAGGTGTGGCGATATGACAACCAAAAGAGTTTCCTATTTGATTAGCAGGGATGTTGCCCAACACTCTTACTAACGACATGCCACTGGGATTACACCCCTGAACTTGTTGTTTCCAGTCTAACAACAACATGTCAAAATCATTGTAATTGTTTCCCATAGGATCTCTAAATCCAAACACAAATCCCATCCAGTCGTCATCGCTGTTAGTAGTCCTGAATTCGCCCGTAATTTCAACATTTATTAAATCAAAAGGGGTAACAAAATAAGTTGACTGGCCATTTGTAGTTTGCTGTACTTCAGTACCACCCGCATTCACATTCCATGTGCCACTGGCCGGATCGCCCTTTTGCTGCCAGGTGTTAAAATCCGCGTTTACTATACATTGAGCTTTAGCATTATTCAGATACACTATCAAAAAAGCGAAAAAAACAATAATGCGGTATGGCATCCTTATCATAATTTACTATATTTCAGCGTAAATATTTATCTTCAAGATATTAAAAACTTATATTCAGATTTGCCATGAATAT
>CAYSGX010000132.1:6430-7600 GCA_964430605.1 uncultured Chitinophagaceae bacterium | reverse complement strand
TAGAGGCAGTAAATTGTTTATTAAGTGGAAGAGATAATATGCTAATTGGTATTGCTAAAGTTGAGAAAACTAAATCTACAATGCAAAATGTTCCAGAAATCAATTTTGCTAATTGTGCAAACTCAGAAATTACTCCGGCATAAATTGGGATAATTATCCAATATTTTATATAGCTAATATTGCAGCCCCATGATATAAATAAACTTGACGTAAAAGAGTATGTCCACAATGCATCAGGAAGAGAGTAATAAGCCCAATTAGGAAGTCTCTCTTTTATAGGATAAAATGTAGCTCTAAAAAAATCTAAAATACTTTCAAGACCAATAAAGAAAAACCAATTAAACATTAATAAATGCTTCGACCTAAACAGCACATATAACATTCCTCCTACAAATAACGGTAATATCACATGTGTAAGGATTAATATGTTGGCTCTCGTTTTCAATTAAAATGTTAAAAGTTTTAGGGTACAAAAATAAGTATAAAACAATAAACCGCATTTATGCGGTTTATTATCTTCAATAATGGTAGCATTTTTCGCTTGTGAAAAAGCAAGTGAGAAATACGGTTGATAAACGCTTATTAAAAGTCGCTCAGAAATTGAAAAAAATGAGAATTGATAAGGGTTATACAAGCTATGAGCAGTTTGCTTGGGATAATGAAATTAATAGAGTTCAGTATTGGAGAATAGAAAGTGGAGCTAACATTACAATCAAATCTTTAATAAAAGTTTTAGATGCCCATAAAATAACATTAAAAGATTTTTTTGAAGATTTAGAATAGAGATACAAAAATATTACTTCAATTTAATTAAATCTACAGGAAGTCAATTAAATTTTCCGATACTCTAAGTACTAATTTGCGCCTCTGCGTCTTTGCGTGAAATTTGAAGGAAAACAACGAACTTTGCACCCTTCCGAAGAAAAGATACCCCATAACCATGTTAGAGAAATTAGAAGCCCTTTATGTAAAGTTTGAAACCATTGGTCAGCAGTTATCTGACCCGAAAGTGGTGGGCGATCAAAAAAGATTTTCGCAACTCAGCAAAGAATATAAAGACCTGCAAAAAATTGTAGATGCTTACAAAGCCTACAAGCAATTGCTCAATGATATTGACGGGGCAAAAAAAATATTGCAAACTGAAAAAGATGAAGAGTTTCGTGAAATGGC
>CAYSGX010000132.1:0-6420 GCA_964430605.1 uncultured Chitinophagaceae bacterium | reverse complement strand
ACAACTAGAGCCACAGAAAGAAACTATGGAAGACGACATTCGTTTGTTGCTGATACCTAAAGACCCTGAAGACGATAAGAATGCCATTATAGAAATTAGAGCCGGAACGGGTGGTGATGAGTCGGGTATTTTTGTGGGCGACCTTTTCAGAATGTATAGCAAATATGCAGCGCAGCAAGGCTGGAAAATGGAAGTGGTAGATGAAAACGAAAGTGCGGCAGGAGGCTATAAAGAAATTGTGGCCGAGATAACAGGCGAAGGTGTTTATGGTACACTGAAATATGAATCGGGCGTGCATCGTGTGCAGCGCGTGCCCGAAACTGAAACGCAAGGGCGTGTACATACCTCGGCAGCAACGGTGGCTATTTTGCCCGAAGTTGATGATGATATAGAAATTGAAGTGCGCGACAGTGATATTAAACGCGATACGTATCGTTCATCTGGTGCGGGCGGACAGCACGTAAACAAAACGGAGTCGGCAGTGCGATTAACGCATTTACCCACGGGTATTGTGGTGGCTTGTCAGCAAGAACGCTCGCAGTTTAAAAACCATGATAAAGCCATGAAAATGCTGAAATCGAAATTGTATGAAATGGAATTGCAAAAACAATTCGATGCTATTTCGGCTAAACGAAAAACGTTGGTTTCTACAGGCGACCGCTCGGCAAAAATTAGAACGTATAATTATCCACAAGGTAGAATTACCGACCATAGAATTAGCTTAACCCTTTACAACTTAGTGAACGTGATGAATGGCGAATTGAATGATGTGATTCACCCATTGCAAGTGGCCGAAAATGCCGAGAAGTTGAAGGCGGGCATGGAAATTTAGATAAAGGTTTTTTGACTTGCCAGACTTGCCAAGTCTCGAAGACTTGGTAAGTTTTTCTTTCTTTCAGAAAAAATACGCTAAATACATACAATACCGTAACTTCCACTTATGATTGAATGGATAAAAATTGCCGAAAAAGAGGAAGCAGAAACCCATTTACTGAAAAACAACAATGCCAAAACCATTCGCATTGATGATAAGCGATATTGTTTGGCACGGTTTGAAGATAAATACTATGCCATGCAAAACAACTGCCCTCATGCAGGTGCAGCACTGGGTGGCGGCTGGTGCGACTCAAAAGGTAATATTGTTTGCCCTGTACATCGTATTGCCTTTGATATTAAAACAGGAAAAAATGCCACAGGCGAAGGCTATTATATTGAAACCTATCCTGTGGAATTAAGAGAAGACGGCTTGTATGTAGGCTTTAAGAAAAAAAAGTGGTGGCAGATATTTTAACCATTGCTTTCACTAATTTCACGCTCAGCAAGCCTGCTCTTTGTTATGAAACCCTATACCTTAAAATTTGTCGCTTCCATTATTCAGGCTGATGTGCTGCAACTGCACGAAGAAAATGCCGTTGTGAAAAATATTGTACTCGACAGCCGCAAAATTTCCGAAACAGCCGAAAGCATTTTTTTCGCCATTAAAGGCAAGCGGCACAATGGGCATCAGTATATAAACGACCTTTATGAAAAAGGTATCCGCAATTTTGTAATCGCTGAAAAGATTAATGCTTCAACGCTGCAAAACGCCAATATTCTTGAGGTAAAAGATACGCTAAAGGCATTGCAAACATTAGCCGCTTATCATAGAAAACAATTTAATATTCCCGTAATCGGCATCACGGGCAGCAACGGAAAAACCATTACCAAAGAATGGCTGTATCAACTGTTGAGCGATGACTATAATATTGTAAGAAGTCCGAAAAGTTATAACTCGCAGGTGGGCGTGCCGTTAGCGGTTTGGCAAATCAACGAAACACATCAGTTGGGCATTTTTGAAGCAGGCGTTTCCGAGCCTGATGAAATGAGTAATCTTCAAAAAATTATTCAGCCTGAAATTGGCGTGTTTACCAATATTGGCGATGCCCATGCCGAAGGATTTCTGAACATCAAACACAAAATAAGCGAGAAGCTCAATCTGTTTTCTGCAAGTAAAATTCTTATTTACAGAAAAGACTATGCTGAAATTGGCGCATGTATCGCGGCAATCAAAAATCAGTTGATGAAGCATGAAGATGAGGCGGAAGAAAAATTTCCGCTCTTTACATGGTCAACCCAAAGCGAAGCCGATTTGCAGATTGAGAAAATTGAAAAGCATCTAAATACTACAACCATTACAGGCGTATATAATGGACAAACCTATACAATAGAAATACCTTTTGTTGACGATGCGGCTGTCGAAAATATTATCAACTGCTGGTGTGTGCTGCTGTACCTGAATGTGCCGCACGAAAAAATACGCGAGCGCATGATGAAGTTAGGCAAAGTTGCCATGCGCCTTGAAATGAAAGCGGCAATAAACAACTGCACTTTAATCAACGACAGTTATAATTCAGACATCGCTTCGCTTGCCATTGCTTTAGATTTTCTGGAGCAGCAAAGCCAGCACGAAAACAAAACCGTAATACTTTCTGATATGCTGCAATCGGGAAAAGCCGCGCCCGATTTGTACGAAGAAGTAAGCAATATGATAAGCCGAAAGGGTATAAAAAAATTCTTCGGAATAGGAAAAGCATTGGCGAAGCAACAGGCATTGTTTGAAAAAATTCCACATCTCGAATCAAATTTTTATAATAGCACGGAAGATTTTTTAGAGCAGTTCGCAATGTTAAATTTTCAGAACGAAATTATTTTGCTGAAAGGTGCGCGTGCTTTTGAGTTTGAAACCATTGCAAAACTGCTAGAAGAAAAACGTCATGCTACAACATTAGAAGTAAACCTGAGTGCCATTGCGCATAATCTGAAAGAATACCATAAGCTGTTACAACCGAATGTAAAAATGATGGCAATGGTGAAAGCATCTTCTTATGGAAGCGGTGGTTATGAAATTGCCAAAACACTGCAATACAACCGTGTTGATTATTTGGGTGTGGCGTATGCCGATGAAGGTGTTGATCTGAGAAAAGCGGGAATCACGCTGCCCATAATGGTAATGAACCCCGAAGATCGCAGTTTTGAAGCGATGATAAATTTTCGTTTAGAGCCTGAAATTTATTCGTTGCAATTGCTGAAAAAATTTGCACACGCTTTTGAAGCATTTAAAAAAACGGCTGAACATAAAACGTTTCCCATTCATATAGATTTGGAAACAGGCATGAACCGTTTAGGATTTGCTGCAAACGATATTCCCGAACTGCTGCAAATACTCAAAGAACATTCACATCTGAAAATTCAATCAATATTTTCTCATCTGGCGGCAAGCGAAGACCCGAAAGAAGATACTTTCACCAAACAGCAAATTGCCCGCTTCAATGCTGCAAGCAACACTATAATTGACGCAATCGACTACAAACCGTTGCTGCATATTTTAAACTCGGCAGGCATTGTTCGTTTTCCCGAAGCGCAATATGATATGGTGCGTTTAGGATTAGGTTTGTATGGCATAGACAGCACAGTTATTCCGCAGTTGAAATTGCAGGCAGTGAGCAAGCTGAAAGCTACTGTTTCGCAAGTGAAGCAAATTAAAAAAGGTGAAACCGTTGGCTACAACCGCAGCTTCAAAGCCAAAGAAAATATGATGGTTGCCACAGTCAGTATCGGCTATGCCGATGGCATTGACAGAAGGCTGAGCAACGGAAAAGGCAAGGTATTGATTCATGGAAAGTTTGCGCCCATTGTCGGCAAAGTTTGTATGGACATGACTATGCTTGATGTTTCCCATATTCCCGAAACCCAAGAAGGCGATGAGGCAATAATCTTTAACGAAACATTAACCATACAGCAAGTAGCCGAATGGGCAGGCACTATTCCTTATGAAATGCTCACAGGTATTTCTTCAAGAGTGCAAAGGGTGTTTTTTCAGGAGTAAATTTTTCAAAAAGTTGAATCTTCAAAGTCATGCGACACGCTGGCGGTAGTTTCTTTCGGTTTTTCTTTGCGTTGTTAGCGCTAATAGTATATTTTTGAAAGCGACACGATAAGATGCTATGGGATTTTCGGTAACAATTTTGGGAAGCAATTCGGCACTGCCCTCTAATGGCAGGCATCCTACCTCGCAAGTGCTTTCTATTAAAGAGCATCTTGTTTTAATAGATTGTGGCGAAGGCACTCAAATTCAGTTAGCTAAATACGAAATAAAAATTCATAAGATTGAGTACATCTTTATTTCGCATTTACATGGCGACCATTTTTTCGGTTTAATTGGTTTAATTACTTCTTACAATTTAAATCAAAGGCAAAAACCTCTGACTGTTTTTGGCCCGAAAGGTCTGGAAGAAATTGTGCTTTTGCAACTTAAATATTCGGCAACACAACTACGCTATGAATTAAGCTTTATAGAAGTGCTGCCCGAAAACGGAACCGTAATATTAAGCAACAGCCATTTTGAAGTAACCACCGTTCAGCTAAACCATCGCATACCTTGCATGGGTTATATTTTCAAAGAAAAAAATACCGACAGAAAAATTCTTAAAGAGGCTTTAGAGCAATATAAAATTCCGGTTGAAGTAATTCCTTCTTTAAAGAAAGGAGCCGATTTAACCATGCCCGATGGCGCTGTGATACCTAATCATATAGTAACCGGCAACCCGTCACGCGAAAGAAGCTATGCTTTCTGCACCGATACTTCTTATTTAGAAAGCATAGTGCCTTATATAAAAGGTGTTGACTTGTTGTATCACGAAGCCACTTTTACCAGCGACTTGCAAGAACGTGCTAACGAAACGTTTCATTCTACAGCTAAAGAGGCTGCCACCATTGCCACTAAAGCAGCAGTGGGCAAACTGATTGTGGGGCACTTCAGTGGCAGATACAGAGAATTAGATATGGTGCTGAAAGAAGCAAAAAGCCAGTTCAGTAATACCGAACTGGCTTTAGAAGGCGCTTGTTTTGAAGTGGCTGTTTAGCTCACCCGCTTCAAATCAAATTTTTCTATCTTATTGTATAGATGGCTTCTCTGAATATCTATTTCTTCGGCTGTTTTAGAAACATTCCAACCATTTTTATCCAGCTTAAATTCTATAAACATGCGTTCAATATGGTCTTTAAAATCCTGAAATTTGCTGAATTGTTCAAACAACTCAGTAGGCGTTTGGGTAATGCGTTGTGAAGGCACATGCAGCTTTACATCTTCTTCCTGAATTTTTGCACCGCTTAAAATGATTAAGCGTTCAATCACATTTCTCAGCTCGCGAATATTGCCGCTCCAGCGAATGTTTTGTAGTTCTTTAATAGCATTGGGTGTAATTACTTTCTTCGGAATATTATTGTCTTCACAAATCTCTTTCACAAATCGTTCAGCTAACAAAGGAATATCTTCCAGCCTGTCGTTTAATGAGGGCACATGAATCAATATAACCCCTAAACGATGGTATAAGTCCATGCGGAATTGGCCTCTTTCAATTTCTTTAATGAGGTCTTTATTGGTAGCGGCAATTACACGCACATCAACGGGAATATCTTTTTCGCCACCTACACGGGTAATTTTATTTTCCTGTAAAGCGCGCAAAACTTTTGCCTGCACCGAAGCGTTCATATCGCCTATTTCATCTAAAAATAAAGTGCCGCCACTGGCTTGTTCAAACTTACCTATGCGTGTTTTGATGGCCGAAGTAAATGCTCCTTTCTCATGCCCGAATAATTCGCTTTCTATCAGTTCGGCAGGAATTGCGGCACAGTTTACTTCTATTAAAGGAAACTGGGAACGGTTACTTTTTTCGTGAATCCAGCGGGCTACCAATTCTTTACCTGTACCATTTTGCCCTGTTACCAACACACGGGCTTCGGTAGGCGCCACACGCTCAATGGTTTCTTTAATTTTCATAATGGCGGGCGAGTCGCCAAGCATTTCACGGGTTTTGGTAACCTTGCGCTTCAATACTTTGGTTTCGGTAATCAAAGTAGATTTGTCCATCGCGTTGCGAATGGTAATCAGCAAGCGGTTCAAATCAGGTGGCTTTGAAATAAAATCAAACGCTCCTTTTTTTACCGCATCAACCGCGATATCTACGGTAGCATGTCCAGAAATCATAATTACCGGCACATCAATTTTTTCTTTCAGCAAAGTATCTAACACCTCTAAGCCATCCATCTTGGGCATTTTAATATCCAGCAACGCCACATCGAAATCTTCTTCGCGCAACAGGTTTAAGCCATCAATGCCGTTATCGGCTTCTTCTACCTGATAGCTCTCATATTCCAAAATTTCCCGCATGGTTTTGCGAATGGCTTTCTCATCATCTATAATCAGTATTCTGGGCATAAAAAAGTTATTTTAATTGTGTGTGAAATTGAGAAAAATAAATGAATGAAAATTTGGGTTTGTGGATATGTTAGTACTTGTGTTTTCAGGCTGCATGGAAAGGTGTTATGCATTAATGCGAAAAGGCTAATGCGCAATGGTTTTATAGGAGACTTCTTCGGAAG
>CAYSGX010000131.1:0-7672 GCA_964430605.1 uncultured Chitinophagaceae bacterium | reverse complement strand
ACCATAAGCCAACAGTTCGCTCATTGCCCAATCTAATTTTCCTTCGGCTAATTTTTTGGCATTATCATCTAACAGCTTTTTCACTTTGCGCAATGGCGTGAAATCTTTCGGAACTTGCAGTATGGCTTTGCTGATGCTCTCAAACGATTTTTTGCTGATAGCTGTTTCAGGCGATTTCTGAAAATCTTCGGGCGTAGATTTTCTCAACGATTTCCACGCCAGTTCAGGCTCTTGATATTTATACGGAAGCGGGTGTTCTTTTACTTCATCTAAACGGTCTTGCAGCAATTGCCAGAAATCTTTTTCTAATTTTTCTACCAACGTATTATCAACCGAGCCATCGGCAAACAATTTTTTCACATACACTTCGCGCGGATTGGGGTGCTTTTCAATCAGCTTGTATAAGTTGGGCTGCGTGAATTTCGGTTCATCACTTTCGTTGTGTCCGTGCTTGCGGTAGCACACCATGTCAACGAAAATATCGCGCTTAAATTTCTGACGAAATTCGGCTGCCAGTTCTACGGAAAACAAAACCGCTTCTACATCATCGCCATTCACATGCAGCACAGGCGCATTTACCATGCTTGCCATTGAAGTGCAATAGAAAGATGAACGCGCGTCTTCAAAATCGGTAGTGAAACCAATTTGGTTGTTAATCACAAAATGAATAGTGCCGCCTGTGTCGTAGCCTCTCAGTTGCGACATTTGTATCACTTCATAGCTTACGCCCTGTCCGGGTAAAGCGGCATCGCCATGAATCAGCACGGGCAATGCTTTTGAATATTCCGAATTATACAGAATATCTGCTTTCGCTCTTGCAAAGCCTTCTACCACAGGATTCACCGCCTCTAAATGTGAAGGGTTGGGCGACAATTTTAAATTCAGGGTTTTGCCCGATGTGGTTTCAATTTGAGATGAATAGCCCATGTGATATTTCACATCGCCATCGCCCATAGTCATATCAGGCACTGCATTACCTTCAAATTCATTGAAAATATGCTCATAGGTTTTGCCCATGATATTCGCCAACACATTCAGTCTACCACGATGTGCCATGCCGATTACTACTTCTTCCACACCCAGTTCGGCAGCTTTATTAATAATGCCGTCTAAAGCAGGTATGGTGGCTTCACCACCTTCCAAAGAAAAACGTTTCTGACCGATATATTTAGTATGCAAAAACTTTTCAAACGCAACGGTCTGGTTCAGCTTTTCTAAAATTCTTTTTTTCTTTTCGATAGAAAAATTATAATTCACCACACGGGTTTCAAACTGCTCCTGAAACCATGCACGGTCTTCGGCTTTTACCATGTAATGATATTCTACGCCTATTGAGCCGCAATATACTTTTTGCAGATGCGCTACAATATTTTCTAAAGTGGGGTTTTGCAACCCTAAAGTTTTACCTGCTATAAATGATTTTTTCAAATCATCGTTAGTCAGCCCGAAGAAAGAAATATCCAGATTTGGTTTTCTGTCAATACGCGGACGAATGGGATTGGTGGTAGAAAGCAGGTGTCCTTTTCTGCGATATTCTTCTATCAGATAGAAAACCTGCAATTCTTTGGGAGATATGGAAGCACCATTAGAATTGCTGCTTACGGCAAAATCAAATCCTTCAAAGAATTTTTTCCATTCCGTGTCAATAGATTCGGGGTTTACTTTAAAATCTGAATAAAGATTTTCGATATAGTCAGGGTGGGCGTTTGAAATATAAGAGACCGGCTGCATCTGTATTTTTCTTGATTTGGACTGCAAATATCGGAGTTTTTAAGATACAAATGCCTTAAAAACATAGATTTTCGTAGTAAATACAAACAATTAGTGTGTTAGTTGTAAGAAAAATTTGTTTCATTGCACAAAAAGGCTATTTTTGCATTCCCAATTTTAAAATATTATAGATATGGCTAACCATAAGTCGGCAGTAAAAAGAATAAGACAAATTAAAGCGAGAAGGCTTCGCAATCGCTATTATGCTAAAACTACCCGCAACTTAATTAAGAAGTTGCGTTTAACTACAGATAAAACTGAAGCGACAGCATTGTTGCCAAAAGTTATTTCTTTGGTAGATAAATTAGCTAAGAAAAACCGTATTCATAAAAATAATGCTTCAAACATGAAATCGGGCTTAACCAGATTCGTGAACCATTTGAAGTAATTTTCAAACAAAGATTATATTCGAAAGGCGTTTCTTAATTGAAACGCCTTTTTTATTTTTAAGCATATTCCTTATACCGTTTCGGCAAACAGCAGCGGTAAAAATTACTGTATGATTTTCGTAAATTTGAAAACATTATGGCATTACAAGCAGAAGAAATATTAAAAGTTTTAAGACAACAAAGAGATTTTTTGAAAGAAAAATATCATGTCAAAAAGATTGGACTTTTCGGCTCTTTTGCCCGCAATGAATCTCATGAAAAAAGTGATATAGATTTTTTAGTAGAGTTTGATGCACCTTTAGAAATTTATATTGCCAACCGAAACGCTGCTATTGAATATCTGAAAAAAATCTTTGGCAGAGAAGTGGACATTGCCAATCCTCAATCGTTAAAACCTCATTTTAAAGACCGAATATTAAAACAGGCACTATATGCTTGAAAAAGATATAGCCAATATTGAAGAATGTCTTTATGCAATAAACAATATTCAACAATATATTGGGGACATAGCGGTATTAGATGATTTGTTGGACGACCACAAAACTTATGATGCTGTTTTAATGAATTTTATTGTTTTAGGTGAAGCGGCAAACCGAATCAGTAACTCTTTAAAAGCAGAAACTCTGCAAATTGACTGGAAAGAAATAAATGGCTTCCGAAATTTTATTGCTCACGACTATTTTGGTGTTGACCAAAATATTGTTTGGGCTGTTATTCAATTTCACTTGCCAAAACTGAAAGAAGAACTGGTTAATCTTTTGCAACACTAACAGCATCTATCAATCTCTATATTACTTTTTTACTCCAAAAAATATTATTTCAGCTATTTTTATTGCATGAGCGAAGAACACGAAAAACTTACCATAAAATTGTGGGCAGAAGACGACAGGCCCAGAGAGAAATTAATGCTGAAAGGTAAAGGAACTTTAAGCGATGCCGAACTTTTGGCAATACTCATTGGCTCGGGCAACAGCAAAGAAACGGCTGTTGATTTATGCAAGCGTATATTGCAACAATCTAATAACAATTTAACCTCGCTGGCACGAAATTCTATAAACGACCTCATGCAGTTTAAAGGCATTGGAGAAGCTAAAGCCATAACCATAGTGGCGGCATTAGAATTAGGCAGAAGATTGGAAAGCAGCAGCGAAGAAGACAGAGAAGTAGTGAAATGCAGCAAGGATGCGTATAAAATTTTAAAAAGTAATTTAACCGATTTGCCTCATGAAGAATTTTGGGTATTATATTTAAACCGTGCCAACAAGGTAATTGAGAAAAGGTTTATCAGCAAGGGCGGGGTTAGTGGCACCGTAGCCGATTTTAAAATAATTTTCAAGCGAGGATTAGAGTTGCTGGCTTCTTCTATAGTATTGGCGCATAACCACCCATCGGGAAATCTTACGCCCAGCGAAGAAGACCGGAAGCTCACCAAAAGATTTAACGAAGCTGCCCGCTTATTAGATATTTCTTTAGCCGACCATATTATTATAACCGACAGTAATTATTTCAGCTTTAGAGATGATGGCTTATTGAGCTAAGTATTTTTACTTCCCGAAAATAAAGTTGATACAATATGAAATGGCTCATTAGGTTTTACAAAGTTTATTTCAGAATATTATTTACCATTGCTCCAAAAATTGCTGCCCAAAAAGCAATAACGGTTTTCAGCACACCTTTAAATCATAAATTAAGAGATAGGGAAATTGAAGTTTTAAATACAGCCGAAAAACAAAACTTACAAATTGAAGGCTTTAATATTGCAGTATATAAGTGGGGTAATGGAACCAAAAAAGCGCTGTTGGTGCATGGCTGGGAAGGTAATGGCGGCAGCTTAGGCGCAATAGGAAATTTACTTATTTCGAAAGGATATACCGTTTATTCTTTAGATGGGCCTGCACATGGCAAAAGCAGTGGCAGGCAAACGAATGTTATCGCTTTTTCGGGTATTGTAACGGCACTTATCGAAAAATTTGAAATTTATGATTTAGTGGCGACACATTCATTCGGAAGCGCTACCACTATTTATGCTTTAGCCAATAAATCAAACATAGTAATTGATAAAATGATTATGCTTACTTCACCCAATAAACTTAAAAATGTAATAAAAGAATTTGGTAGTTTTTTGGCATTTCGAGAAAGCGACTTAAAACAAATGTTTAATATTATTCAACGTATTTATGGGGTGGCAGTTGATAGTCTAAATGTTGAAGACCTTACTTTAAAGACTTCTGTAAAAAAGTTTTTTGTATTGCATGATGAGAAAGACCGTATTATTCCTTTTAGTTATTCGGAAGAAATTGCAGCTAAAAACGAAAAAGTGCAATTATTAAAATTGCAAAACACAGGGCACTACAAAATGCTTTGGGACAACCAAGTGTTGCTGAAAATTGCTGAAATAATTTCAGAATAGTAACAGAAAAAATGTTGCGTGGCGATGTAAATGCGCCACGCAATATAAGTTTCAGCATGTTAAACTATTTTGCGGAACAAGTATAACCTGCTGCTTCATAAGTATCTGCTTCTTCAGGGTTGCCACAAATACTTTCAGTTTCTGTTTGTCCGTTGGCAGTTAATTTACATTCATAGCATTTTTCACAAGAAGTAAAAAGCAATGCTGTGACTAATACAGTGATAGAGAAGATTGTTTTCATAACTTTTGTTTTTGTAATTTCTTTCAGGCAAAAACATTGCCACATTTTAGGTTATCTTTTTTCGCAAGTATAACCTACCGACTCGGCAACATTAACAGCATCTTTCAGCTCACTTCCTCTGCCGCAGTAGTCTTCAATAGTATCGGTGCCAAAAGTACAAGTATAGCACTGTGTGCAAGCCGACATTAATAATGTAACACTTGCAATTGATAAGAAAAATAATTTTTTCATGGTTTATGGTTTTTATTGTTGTGTAAAATTAGACTTTGATTTTAATTATTAAGCCAGTTTTCAATTTCTTTTTTATTTAAGGCTGAATAATGAATTTGCTTATAAATTTTGGTATTATCAATTAAATATATTGCCGGAATTCTTGCCCCTGATAATTTCCAAAAAGCATCAGTATGTTCTTCTGAAATTTTAAAATGATTTACAGATGCCGAGCAGGTATTTGAAAAGAATAACGCTTCATTTTCAGCTAAACCGCCCACCACCATATACAAGGGAATGTCTTGATTCAGCTTTTGTAATACTTTAAATTTCTTAGCTGCAATTTGACAATATTTACAGGAATAACTCATGAAAGCAACTATGTATTTTCCTTTAGTTAAATCCGCACCGGGCTTTAAATTAGTTTGGTACAACAACTCTACAGGAAGTTTACTGGCATCGTTTACCACCTTAGTTTCAATATGCAACGGGTTAAACGCAAAAGATAAAATACAGGTTAGTAACAGGCTCGCAACCAGAATAACCGTATTTACTTTTTTTGAAAAAAGGGAGAAATCGTTTTTAAAAAACCGGCTCACCATTCCAAAAACAAAAGCACCTGCCGCTAAAAGCAATGTTTGTTTAGGATTATTGATATAAAGCAACACATTGTTTTCGCAATGGCTTTTATTATTTCCGAATAATTGATACGCAATATATAAGCCTGTTACTAATGAAAACAGCGAAACAATTAATGCAATATTTCTGCTGAAACTGTTAGGAAAAATTAATAACAAAGAAGCTCCCCATGCCAAACCTACCAGTCCTCTTACCATGTATGGAGCAATATCCCAACCGGCTATTCCCAATTCAATAAAAAGCGCTTCAATTAAATCTGATTCGAAATGAACATTAAGAAAAAGGAGAAAGAATAAAACCGCAATAATCAGGTATAGTATATACTGAAAAACAATAGTTGATTTTTTCATTGAAGAGAATAGTTACATTTTTAGACAAAAAAAAGCCCCGAAAAATTCGGGGCTACTTCTTTTGGTTTGAAATTGAAATTATTTCAATGAACAAACACCACCGCTAGAAGTTTCGCACCAAGTCTCAGCATCTTTCTTAGACAATTTAGTGCCAGATTTAGCTTCTACTTTAGTACCTGCTATTTCACATACGCAAGTGTACTCTTTTTTACATGCAGTTAAGCCGAATACAGCAACTGCAGCAACGATGAATAATTTTTTCATGGTTTTTTTTAGTTTTTTAAGGTTTACAATAACAAGTCAAAAATAACAACTTTAACGTAGTATCAAAATTTATTTTAGGCAATTATTGGTAATTACGAATATATACGTAGTAAACAGGTTTGTGTAAATGAAAGATAATCAATGGAGTAAGTAATTATTACTGTGCCTGAAAAGTAACAGCATTTATGTTATTAAGTAAGTAATAATTACAAAAAGATTTGGCTTTTATTACTTCAAAGCATAGCAGAGTACTTCTACGGGATGCAGTGCTTTGCGTTGTGTGCCGTCATAAATTTGGTGACGACAGGAAGTTCCGGGAGCAGCAATCAACATATTGTCTTTTGCTTTTCTTACTGATGGAAATAAAACCAGTTCGCCCATTTTCATCGAAACCTCATAATGCTCGGCTTCATAGCCAAAACTGCCCGCCATGCCACAGCAACCGCTTGGAATTACTTCTACATGATAATTCTCCGGCAGGCTTAAAATAAAAGCCGAATAGTCAACATTTGATAAAGCCTTTTGATGGCAATGCCCGTGCAGTTTGATATGTTTGGTTTCTTTAGTGAATGAAGCCGATGTGATATTACCTTTTTGCTTTTCACTATGCAGAAATTCTTCAATAGTGAAAGTATTTTCAGCCAGTTGTTGTGCCAGATTCCTGTTGTGCTTATCTACTATATTAATGTATTCATCTCTGAAAGTAAGAATAGCCGAAGGCTCAATGCCAATCAATGGCGTTGCTGCGGAAACAATTTTGCTCAACTGCTCCACATTTTTTTCTGCCAACCGTTTGGCTTCTTTCAGCAAACCTTTTGAAATATAAGCCCTTCCGCTTTCTTCATGCTTCGGAATTTCAACGGCATAGCCCAATTTAGTTAATAACTCAATAGCTGAAATACCAATAGTTACATCATTGAAATTGGTAAATTCATCGACAAAGAGATAAACTTTTTGCTTGGGATTTTGAGGTTGAAGTTTTGAAATATTTTTTTGATACCAACTGCGTAAAGTGAATGAATGTAAAGCGGGCAGGCTTCTTTTTTCAGCAACGCCCAAAATTTTCTTCATGGTATTGCCCGCAAAGTTTTCGCCTAAGAAGAAATTAGTTACAGATGGAAACAATGCGCCTAAACCATTCAGTTTTGCAATATTGCCAAATACTCTGGCTCGAAATGGTACGCCATTACTATTGTAATACTGATGCAAAAATTCGGCTTTCAAAGTTGCCATGTCAACGTTGCTGGGACATTCGCTTTTACAGCCTTTGCAGCTTACACACAAATCCATCACTTCATACAATTCTTTGCTGTTGAAGCGGTTGTTTTTAGCGCTGCGGGTTAAATACTCGCGCAGCAAATTAGCTCTTGCACGGGTAGTATCTTTTTCGTTTTTAGTT
>CAYSGX010000130.1:2121-7686 GCA_964430605.1 uncultured Chitinophagaceae bacterium | reverse complement strand
TATCCCAATGTTCTAAATCATACTCATTAGATTGCCCATACATATCATAATATTCCGTGCCTCCGTCAGGCCTCCAGTATAAATCGTCACCATAGTCTGTGCCACTGCTTCCTCCCATTTCTTTCCCTCTGCCTTTGCCGTCCCAACAGTCAGGGCAATCATCCCAATCGTCATATCTGTAATCATATTCCTGCCCTGTAGGGTCAGTGTACATAAGAGGGTTATTCAACACATAGCTATACCTATTAAAGTTTTGGCTGTTAAACGGGTTTTGCACATAATTATCAGGGCTTAACATACGTGCTACCAATGGGTCATACATTCTGCCATTCATGTTTATCAGGTTAAATTCGGGCAAATGCTCATGCATAGTATATCCCCTGTATAGCCACCACGGCTTGTTGATGCCCGTAAGGTCATAATCCCAATCGTCAGGGTGGCGTTCACGCCCCCATGCATCGTAGTTTTGCCGCTCTAATACGGTTCCGTTAGGGGCGGTTACTGTGGTAATGCTACCTAAGTGGTCGGTATAGGTATAAAGTTTTATTTCATTACTTTGTTCATCTATGATATTAAGGCAAACTATTCCTGCCGGGCTGTTTACATAGTGTATTACTCTTGGCTCTAAAATATTTTCAAAATCAATTTCGTAACTGCCTAAATATAGCCTGCCTCTTTTAAACTCGTCATTTTCCTTTAAGACCATTTTTTTTCTTTGATAATCGGGTCCATAAGTGTATTCCAGTTCAAAATCGCCTTCAGTAATTTTTTCAGGCTGGTGAAACCCTGTGTAGGTAATATCTTGTTGCAACAATGGCAATTCGGCTGATGGAATATTGATTTCATTCACTGCATGTATTTTTTGGTTGTGATAACCATATTGCCCACCCACATCGGTTTTACTGAATATATTGCCGTTGTTATTGTAGTTTATATTAATGGCACTTTGCCCATTTACCTGTGTGCTTGTTAAACGATTTAAATTATCGTAGGTAAATACTTCACTCTTATTGGCTACATTATCTATTCGTTGACTTATATTCCATGTTGCATTGTTGCTTAAATCGTCATAAACCAGTTCATAATGTTGTATATCGGGAGTAGTGGCATTAAACGGAGTTTTATATTCGGTTGGAAGCCCATTTTCATATTTTCTTTCAGAGGTTATTCCATTGCCCAATGTGTATTTGCTTATTTGATCTAATCCGGTATAACCCTCGGCATTAAAAATTGAAGTGTTTAAATTTTTGTCTTCTATTTCTGTTAGATAACCATTATCATAATAATTTTTTATACTAAAACCCGTGCTGTAGTTTTCTTCAATGACCTGCCCATATTCATCATATAAATAAGTATCAACAAAAGGGGTTCCAAAACCGGGGAATATTTGCTGAACTTCATCTGCTCTTCCATAATCATCATAGAAAAACTTTTGATTGTATCCATTAAAGCCTGTTATTTCTTTTATTTGACCTTTGCCTCCACCAGTTTCCCAATAAACATAATTGGTTTCACCTTCTCCTCTCTGTCCTGTGCCATCTCGAGAAGTTATTCTTCCTAACAAATCATATGTCATACTGTGCTTTGTACCTAAAGCATCCGTTTGTTCAATCAACTCTCCAAAAGCATTGTATTCATATAAAGTAGTTCCTGCATTTTTGTCTGTTAACTTGTTTTGTCTGGCACAATCATCATACTCCATATTTGTAGACATATTTGCCATCGTTACACTCTTTAACCCACCGTGGCTGTAATAACTATAGTTTAATGTTCCACCTGCATCGGTAACACTTGTTGTCTTGCCTGCTGCATCTGATGTTACAGTTTTGCTTTGAACAGGTGTAGCAGTAATTAAAGAAGAAGTTACGCGAAGCCCTCCGCTTCCGTTAAGTTGATAAGTATAATCTGTTGTGCCAAAATTGGTATAAACTGATTTCTTACGGTTAAAATCATCATATTCTATTGTCGTGGCTATAGCACTCTCGGCATTATACTTAGGTGCTTCTTTATAAATCAATAATCCTTTGTCATTATACCTTGCTCTCTCAAAAATACTCTCGTTGTTAAACCCTTGGGTTTCAATTTTTGTTGTTCTGCCGTAAATATCTACCCATTTTGTTGTATTGGGTAATGCCGGATGAGAGGTTATAACTTTACAAAGCGATGGATAGTTTCCTGCTTGAATATCCCATTGATAAGTTTGGGTTATAGAATATCCTTCGGGCATAATTATTTCAATAACTCTGCCCCATTCATCATATATAAATTCTGTTTCATTGCCATTAATTTCAACTTTTTTTGTTGGCTTTCCCCATAATGGGTCATATATGTAACTTTCTGACAATCCTAAATCATAATTGATATTTGTAATAAATCTACCTTTTGTATCATACTGAAATTGGGTAAGTTTTGTTGAATTGCCATCGGTATTTGATACACTTGAAATTATACCGAAAGGTTTGTTAGTATCATAGTTGAAAGTGGTTAATATTTCACATGGTTTATCAACATTATCTTTTCTGGTAAGTAGTCTGCCTTTACTATCATATGTTAAAACAGTAGTTGCACCATAAGCAGATTGTCCACTTCTCAACTTCGCAGAATAATTGTAAACAGGTTTCGCCAAATAGGGGGTTCCGTGTGCTTCAAAATCTGTTGTCTCAACTAACAATTCAGCATTATTTATGATTCTTAGTGACTGATTTACATTTCCATTTCCATCTTTATACTCATTAATTATTGTTGTCTTGGAATTCAATACGTTATTTGTATGCTCTATTTTTATCAAATTCTTCTGATAGCGTTTTTTAAACACATCTACAGCAGGAAATTTGTATTCATAAACAGTCTCTGATATTGGAGTACCATTGTATAATGTATTTTTGATTTTGTGTACGTATAAATTATAGAAGTTTCCAACCAAATACTCAGTAGTTGAAACGATATTTTTACTTATGTTTTCTTTAGTTATTTTTTCAAAGCCCAAGAATCCTTTTCCAGATTTATGTAATAGTGCATTAAAATAATTATATCCGGTGGTGGTAACTCCCCCAATTCCATCAGGAACTGAAACTTGTAAAACCAATCTAATTGGTGCTCTAAAACCTTTAATTATTTTGTTAACTAATGTATTTCCAGATGCAGAACTAATATCATTATCCGTTAAATATCCATAATGAAACTCAACAACCCTACCATACCCGTCAGAAGATTTACGGAGAACTTTAGTCTTTTCTATAGTATTAATAAAGCTTACTTGTCCATTACTATATCCATCAAATAAATCAATGTTTCCATCACCATTAAAATCACCCGACAGTGCAATTTTGCTAATTCCATAATAACCGGGGCTACCGTTATAGTCAAAAGCATAGAATATTGAGCCATTACATAAATAATGATGTTCATCAATATCCTCCGGGTAAATAGAAGGAAAGACTTTAACCAACTCTTTATAAGTTACATCTGCTTTTCCGTCTCCATTAATATCTGCAACAATTACTTCGCCAAAATCACGATTACTATAAGATGAGAAATCAATTTTTAAATGAGGTATTGGTTGAAAATATTTACCGTTTGATAATGCTACCTCCCACACATAGTCATCAATTTTACGGAGTAAATCAATTTTTCTATCCCCATTGAAATCTCCTAAACGATACTCTGTTGCATTATCAATTCCATATTCATTAATTATTTGGTTAGCATAGTTGTCATCAGCTATTCTTTTTGCAAACTGACCATTGATTTCGTATATATAATATCCATTTGAAAAGAATATTACTAATTCATCTTTACCATCACCATTAAAATCAAGCACGTCAATTTTATCAAACTGCCAATTTATATTCGGAAAAGTAAGCGTGTTTTCAAATAATAAAACATTATTACTTTGTGTGGAGGGCGAATAAATGTGTGCAACATAGCTATTAGAGCTCTGTGTAGAAAGTATAGTTATATAATCTTTAGCTCCGTTTCCATCAAAATCACCCACATAAATAAAATTATTCTTTAAGTCCTTATCATCCCATAATTCATCCGGTGAATAATTGGCGGTTACATTCGGATAAACTTGATGATAGTTTATCATACTGTTATTAGTAGAATATTTCAATATTTTTATTTCATTTAAACGAATTTCATTTATTCTAGTGTAATTCGATTTAGTCGTTAGTTTAACAACCAACAATTCATCTTTACCATCGCCAGTAAAATCATAACTACCTAAACACTTGTAATATTCATGTGAAAGGATGTCATTATCAGATGAATAAACTATAGAGCCGAGTTGAAAATCTGTCGTGTTTTGCCAGCTCCCATTGTTACTCATGTAATAAGCCGTTCCGAATATATCTGCATATTTAACTTTATTGGGATTATTGTAAAAACTATAACTAATATTATTTAGTTCTTCCTTGCTAAATTTAACAATATCTGATATGCCATTTCCATCTATATCACCCGAAAAATATCTACTGTTATTTGAATTTTGTGCTACGCCAGTTGGGGGTTGGCTAAAAGGAGGGGTATATAGTGACCCTCCGTAAAAAAACTTTAGTGAATTCAAACTGTATTGGTTTTGACTTTTCTCAATAACCTCCTGTAAATAAGAATACAGATTATCTTTAGAATACTTTAATTCAAATGATTTAAACCTTGTTTCGTTCTCACCAAAAATAGAAATTTCACTTAACAAGTATTTTAATGCTATTTTGGTTTGTCCAATATACATTTCATTTACATCAGTCCGCTTTTCATAATCGAAAACTATTTTATTGTACGGAGCAAACTGACTCGTACCTGTATAAGCGATTTCTGCAACTCTTGGATGTTCTTTTCCACTTAAATCATCCACATATTTTATTATGATATAGTTACCATCATTATCATAAATTTTATTAACCATCCACATCAGTATTTTAGTGTCATTACTACTAAAATCTTTCATTACCCTCGAATCCGCAGAGTTGCCCATTTCCATTCTAATTCCGTCTTTTCTCCAAACTTCAAAATATTCTGGACCATCATTAACATTATTGTTTAAATATTTTTTTACTTCAATTTTTGAAAACTCCTCAAGTTCTGTTCCATATACTATTCTTTGTGATTGAGGATTTATTCTTTTTAATCTTTTTCCATTAAAATCAAAGTTATCATTATAATCATATTGAATAGCTGATACAAAGTTGTCATGATACATATTATTCCCCGACCTGCTTATGGCGCTCAACCCACTCAAATTCCATCCCATACCCGCAATGCCATTACCAGCCTGCGAGTTGTAGGTTAACGCGATATTAGGAACCATGCCATTAGTACCGGGTGGTAATGGTATAGGTATGGTATAAGTAGCGCCACCTGTGGGGGTAGTGCCATGTACCCCTTGTATGGTACCTACCGGGCGGTCTAAATTAATTTCACTGGCAGCATCAAAACTTTCATTATCGTACAGTTCTTCATAAGTAACTTGCTCAAAACTTCTCATTTTGAAACTTCCTGCTCCATATTGCGGCATCTTCCACGTGTAGCGCAACTGAGCGGCTGTTGGAGAGCTGTAGATGTCTT
>CAYSGX010000130.1:0-2111 GCA_964430605.1 uncultured Chitinophagaceae bacterium | reverse complement strand
GTATCTCATAAAAATAGTTGCCCTCGCCAAGTTGTATTTGAATGTAGCTGCTGTCTGTCTGGGTATTGTTGTTGCTTATCAAGGTGTGTTGCCCCAGTGAATCAGCTTCGACATTATATATCCTCCATCTGAAGCCATGCAAAGTGTCTGTTACCGGGAATACGCTGTAGCGGTCAAAATACCACAGCTTTAATTCAAAGTTGCCGTTGCTGTCGGGTTCATCGGTAAGGGCTTCCGCGAACAGTTGCAGGCTCGGGTGGTCGAGCTTAAACTTGCTTGCCTCTTCCGCATCTTCTTTGGCAAAGCGCAGGCGGTAGGTATTGCCGGGGTTTAATCCTGTAAGGCTCAGGTATTGTTTTTCACTGTGATTGGCTACATAGTTCGTCTGTAAACAAGTATCGGTGCAGCTATACAATCTGATATTACTTAAATTCAGCGGGGTAGTGTCTGCCTCATATACCCTGAACAACATGCTGCTGTCGTCTGCCATGAATCTCAGCCAGAAGATACTGTCAGCCATCGTAAACTCACTTTCGGTATAATCCGCTTCGGTGAGTGTAATGGCACGGTCAAAACCGCTGCCATCGTTACACAGTAAATCGGCATTGCGGCTGTGCAATACATAGGTGGTAAACTGTTGGGTAGTGTCGCTGCTGAATATATTGTTTGCCGTGTCTGTGCTTCCGGCTAATTCCTGCCAGCAGTTTTCTTTCCAGTAGCTTAGTTGCAGGCTGTCTTCATTCAGGCTGTTAGGCGAAGCTATTTCAGCGTTGGTATATGTAAACTGAAAAGTAGCTTTAGGGTTAACGCTATAGCCTGTGGTATTCACGGTCCAGTACCGGTCTGCCACCAGTTCGGGCGTTTCGGTAAGCAATCTTTTTGCATCGTCATTTAATGTTGAAGGAATGCTGTCGTTATTTGCCGAAGCGAAAGTGTTTACCGTAAAACCTGCTTCGGTATAAGCGAGTCCCGGCTCATGTACGGCTATTGTTACAGCGACTGCCGCTCCCGCTTCATTCACAAATGGTATGGTATAGCTTCCGGTGTCGCTGCCGATGAGCCAATGAACGTTTTCGGTTTCTTTTGTGCTGATAATTTTAGCATTGCTTTCCAATACCTCTTTATCAGCAGTGTTTACAAAAAGTGTCTTACCATTCAGGTTCAGGCTGCCACTGTTCAGTATCAGCTTTTTGTGTATGGCGGTATTGCTGCCCAGCCTGCGGTAGTTATTGGTAATATATTTCAGTTCATAAAAAGCGGGCACGGAGGCTTCGCTTACAGCAGTGCCGCCCAATACCGTATCGGTTTCAAATAATACCACTTTGCTGTATTCATTCGCCACGCCATAGCCTTGCTGCCAGTGCAGCCTGCCGCCTATGTTTATAATGCCTTTCCAGTTTACGCTGCCCGAAATTTTGTTGACGGTAAGGTTGGGCAGCTTGCCTCTGCCTTCGGCATTAACGGTGGCGCTGTCCAGGCCCGCAACATGCTGCTCTCCATCGCCCGATAAGATGATATTGGCAGTGCCGCCCCCATTGTAGGCGGTGTTGGTGGCTATGAGGTTGCCTTCGGTTTTGAGGGTATTACCATTGAGGGTTATTCTGTTGGTACCGGTCATTATCAGGCTGTCTTTTACCGTTATCGTATCATTTATGGTAAAAGGCAGGTTGTCTGCGCTTTGCAGCCATAAATTATCAAACACTGCATTGCCTGTAATAATGTTATATTGATTGCTCAGATACAGCTTGCTGTTATAGCTGTAAGTATCTGTCATGCCCTGTATATGGGTCCAGCTTCTTGCAGGGCTGATAATACCTTGCATTTGCAGCATTCCGGAGGGTTTGTTGATTACTATTGAGGGTAACTGGCTTCTGCTTTGTATTACAGTGCTGGTAACGGTTTGATTACCAGTGCCATTCAATACCATTTTTACATTGCCGCCTCCTCCTGCATAGTTATTGTTCAATTCCATATCACCTTTAAGAAATATGGTGTCTCCGTTAAGGTTTATCGCAGCACCTCCCGAAGTATAAGTAAGTTTTCCTGTTATCGTGATATTGGTCTGAATGGTATAAGTACCATAACTGAACCTGATTTTATCAATGGTATGC
>CAYSGX010000129.1:0-7701 GCA_964430605.1 uncultured Chitinophagaceae bacterium | reverse complement strand
AAACAAGGACAGTTTTCACCTTCACGTGTTGACCAACAAGTAGCTATTATTTACTTAGGCACTAAAGGCTTGTTGCAATCGGTTCCGGTAAACAAAGTGAGGGAATTTGAAGCGGAATTTTTATCGCAATTAGAAGCCCGTTTCAAAAATATTTTAGACGAATTAGCAAAAGGCAACCTGAGCGATGAAGCCACTAAAACATTAGAAACAGTAGCTAAAGAAGTAGCAGCAAGATACGCTAAATAGTAAGTAGTGAGTATTAAGAATTGAGTAGTGAGATTTGAAAAATAAATGTGGAGGTTAACGGTTTCAGATAATAGTATAGTTAAATCATAAATCTGAAATCATAAATCCGAAATCATACCATGGCAGGTCAATTAAAAGAAGTTAGAAGCAGAATAAAATCAGTAATCTCTACTCAGCAGATTACCAAAGCCATGAAAATGGTTTCGGCTGCGAAATTGAGACGTGCGCAAGACCGCATTACACAAATGCGTCCTTATTCACAGAAACTTTCTGAAATGCTGAGCAATATTGTTACCGCAACAGAAGGCGATGTGACTATTGATTTATCGGTAGCACGCAATGTGCAAAACGTGTTGCTGGTAGTAATGACTTCCGACCGTGGATTGTGCGGGGCTTTTAATACTAACGTAAACAAGGCGGCATTAAACAGCATTAAAACCAAGTATGCGCATTTAAGTGAAAAGAATATTCACATTATGACTATTGGCAAGAAGAGCTTGCAATTCTTCAAAAAATACAACTACAATGTAATTGAAACACATACCGAACTGTTTGCCAACTTGAATTTTGAAGCGGTAGCTACTATTGCCGAAAGCGTAATGCGAGATTATAACCACAAGAAATTTGATGCGGTAGAATTGGTTTACAGCCAGTTTAAAAATGCAGCGACACAAATATTTACGGTAGAGCAATTTTTACCTATTGCCAAAGTAGAAAATACAGTTGATACAAAAGTTTCTTCAAAAGCCGATTTCATTTTCGAGCCTGAGAAAAATGAAATTATCGACACGTTGATACCGAAAATCTTAAAAACGCAATTTTACAAAGGCTTGTTAGATACCAATGCTTCAGAACATGGCGCACGTATGACGGCTATGGATAAAGCTTCGGAGAATGCCAATGAAATATTGAAGAGCCTGCGTATTAGCTATAACCGTGCGCGCCAGGCAGCTATTACAACCGAGCTTTCTGAAATTGTTGCCGGTGCCGCTGCATTGCAAGGCAATTAATTTTTTAATCAGTACAACATATATCCCGCCAAGACTTTTTCTGGCGGGATTTTTTGTTTTCAGTAATTGCTAAACTATTCTTTTAGCCAAACTATGTAATGAAAAATCTATTGCGTGGCGATGTGAAACGCTCTTACTTCAGTTTAAAAATGATAATGTGATGGCATAACCATTCTTTTTCATTATCCCGGTTTTATGTCGATAAAAGATTGCAACAACTAAAAAGCAATTTTTTACGCCTAAAACATTAAACTTTCCTTATTTTTGCAACTCAATTTTGAAAAAATTTAAATCCTTTACGGCATGGCTGTAATAATGAAGATTCGTAATCGCTTTGGTGCGGTTATTATTGCGCTGATAGCATTGGCTATAGTGAGTTTTTTATTAATGGACGCTTTAAACTCAAATTCTAACCTTTTGGGTGGCGGACCTACTGATGCCGTTGGAAAAGTTGATGGTGAAGAAATAAGCATAAAGGCTTTTGAAAAACGTTATCAGGAAAGTTTGGAAAACTATAGAACCCAAACACAACAAAGTACTATTGACGAACAAACATCATTGGCTTTGCGCGACCAAACGTGGACGCAGATGCTTAACGAATCGTTAATGGGCAAAGAATACGAAAAATTAGGTGTCCAGGTTACTGGCGATGAATTATATGATATGATTCAAGGCAACAACCCACACCCGCAGGTAGTGCAGGCTTTTTCTGATCCTAACACAAGACAATTTGATCCTAATCAGGTGGTAATGTTTTTGCAAAACATGGATAACGATGCTACCGGGGAAACACGCGGACGTTGGTTGAATTTTGAGAAATTTCTGAAAGAAGATCGTTTAAGAAACAAGTATAATGCCTTAGTAAAAAAAGGCTTGTATGTGCCTGCCTGGTTGGCTAAAGAAGATTATGAAGGTAAAAATTCAACTGCCAGTTTCGATTTTATTTTCTTGCCTTACAGCGATGTAAAAGATGAAGAAGTGAAAGTTTCTGACGATGATATTAAATCTTATATTAACAATAATAAAGGCAAGTTCAAGCAGGAAGAATCGCGTTCAATAGAATTTGTTACTTACAATGTTTTGCCAAGCGCTACCGATACTGCTAAAGCGTTATCGTGGTTAGAGAATCAATTAAATAATTTCCGGGATGCAGAAAGCGATTCTATTTTTATTAAACTATATTCCGATAAACCTTTTGACGAAAAATATTATGGCAAAGAAGAGTTGGTTAGTTCTGTCAGCGATACTTTTTTCACTATAGAGGCAGGAACAATTGTTGGGCCATATTTTGAAGAGGGTTCTTTTGTTGCTGCAAAATTGATTGACCGCAAGTTAATCGCAGATTCTTTAGAAGCCCGTCATATTTTATTGGTTCCTACCACACAAGATGAAATTGAAACTTTAAGAGTCAGGGCAGATTCATTAAAAGAAGCTGTTGAAGCCGGTGCGGACTTTGTTGCGTTGGCAATGCAATTTTCTAAAGACCAAAACACTGCATTTTCAGGTGGAAGTTGGGGAGTAGTAAAACCGGGCGAAAAATTTGTAAATATTAATAATGATTTGTTTTACAAACACAAACAGGGCGATGTGTTTGTTACACCTTCTAACGAAGGCTTTCATGTAATTCAAATTACTAATGCAAAGCCTGTTAAACAAGCGGTAAAAGTGGCATTCTTGGCACGTCAAATAAATGCTTCACAAGAAACACAAAGAAATATTTTTGCTGAAGCAAGCCAGTTTGCCGCTGCGAATAACACGCTGGAAAAATTCCGCAAAAGTGAATTGAAAGACCAAATTAAAAATGCAAGCAGATTAGGCAGAAATGATTATATGGTTTTTGGTGTGGGTATTTCGCGCGAATTGGTGCGTTGGGCTTATGATGCTAAAGTAAATGAGGTATCTAACGTGTTTACTTTAGATGATAAGTATGTGGTGGCTGTGGTTACCAATGCGTATGAAAAAGGCACTGCTACTGTAGAGAATGTAAGGGAAGAAGTTAAAGCAGATGTCATAAAAGAAAAGAAAGCAGCGTTACTTGCTGAAAAAGTTAAAGGAGCTAATGCAACCTCATTGGCACAATTAGCCACTAAATTTGGCAAAGAAGTACAAACTGCCGGTGGAATAAATTTCTCAAATAACTTTCTGCCGGGAGCAGGGCAAGAGCCTAAAGTTGCCAATCGCGCTTTTGCTTTAACTGTCAATAAAATTTCAGAGCCCGTTAAAGGCGATAATGGTGTGTATGTGTTGAACGTAACTGCTGTTACTCCTGCTGCTCAAATAGCCGACTATACAATGTCTAAACAACAGGTAAAAGCTCCTTTAGAGCAAAAAGTAGAAGGTCAACTGGCGGAAGCGTTGAAGAAAGTCGCAACTGTAAAAGACGAGCGTTACAAGTTTTATTAAACTGAATAAGTAATGAATATTGTAAAACGCCTTTCATGAAAATGAAGGGCGTTTTTATTTAGTAGCAGAAGAAAAAAATCATTAAAACACCCGCTTGGAAAGAATCAGGTCTAAATCGCGCCAGCCAAGGTTTTTGCCTATAATCGTTCCGTTTTCATCTATTAAAAATGAAGCGGGTATAGCGTTGATTTTATAAGTACCCACACATTCCGATTTCCAGCCTATGAGTTCGCTGGCGTGAGTAAACGATTCAATTTTATCTTTGGCAATAGCGTCTTTCCATGCGGTGCTGTCGTTATCTAACGAAATGCTAAGTACCACAAAACGTTGTGCGCTTTTGAATTGGGCATATTCATATTTCTTAGCTACCTCTAATAATTTTGGATGTGTTTTGCGGCATGGCGCACACCACGATGCCCAAAAATCTACCAATACAATATTGCCTTTCAGTTCATCAATCGTTATTTTTTTTTCTGAGTTAATAGAGGGCACTGCTATGTTAGGGAGCTTCATGCCGTTTACATAGCCTGTGTCTTTATTTCCGCAAGAAGAAAATAATAATACCAAAACCCAAAACCCAAAACCCAAAAATTTATGGTTTAATGTTTTGAATTTGTGGTTTGAAGAAAACCAACTAAAGGCTAAAGGTTTAAGGCTGTTCATATTTATTTAGATGAGATTAATTCAGGATTCTGTTCAAAGTTTACCAAAAACTGCTTCCAGGGTTCAAGCAGCGCTACAGATTTATTTTCTGTGTAATCATAACCAACCTGAATAGTAGTGCCTGTAGCGGCAATGCTTTTTTCGCCATTGGCTAAAACTTTTACCATTTCATATTCAACTGCAAAACTTTTAGTGCCGATATGCGAAGTGCGAATGTGCACTTCAATGGTATCGCTTAAAAAAACAGGAGCTTTAAAATTTACTTCGGCTTTGGCAACAATTAATCCATAGCGTTTATCGTCCCAATCGATATTGGGTATTTGATCGAGATAGCGCACACGGGCAATTTCGAAATAGGTGAGATAAACGGCATTGTTTAAATGCCTCATAGCATCGATATCGCTGAAGCGAATTTGAATAGGTGTAGCGTGTTTGAAATTTTTGTACATTTTAAAATAAATTTTTCAGAACGCAGATAGCGCAGATTATTTATGATTTAAAAATTACTATTGATATATGTTTAACAAAATCCTGATAATTAATAATTATTGTTTTGCATTACTATGGACTATCGTCTATTTACTAATTACACTCTGCTAATTTGTGCACCTAAAGCATTCAGCCTGCCGTCAATGTTTTGATAGCCGCGATCTATCTGGTGCACATTGGAAATTTTTGAAGTGCCTTCGGCAGAAAGCGCAGCAATTAACAGGGAAACTCCCGCGCGAATATCGGGGGATGACATGCTAATGGCACGCAAAGGATATTGCTTGTTAATGCCCACCACTGCGGCACGGTGTGGGTCGCATAAAATTATTTGCGCGCCCATGTCAATTAACTTGTCGGTAAAGAACAAGCGGCTCTCAAACATTTTTTGGTGAATCATCACTGTGCCTTTAGCTTGTGTGGCTACCACCAAAACTATGCTCAGCAAATCGGGTGTAAAGCCGGGCCAGGGCGCATCGGCAATGGTCATGATAGAGCCGTCAATAAACGTTTGAATTTCGTAATGGTCTTGTTCAGGAATTACAATATCATCGTTTACAATATCGAACTGAATGCCCAATCTTTTAAAAGTATCGGGTATTAAACCTAAATGTTCATGACGCACATCTTTAATCGTAATAGCCGAACCCGTCATAGCCGCCAAGCCAATAAAGCTGCCTATTTCAATCATATCGGGCAACAGCCTGTGTTCTGTCCCGACTAAAGATTCCACGCCTTCTATGGTAAGTAAATTAGAGCCAATGCCACTAATTTTTCCGCCCATGCGATTTATCATATTGCATAGTTGCTGCAAATAAGGTTCGCAAGCGGCATTGAAAAGGGTAGTAGTGCCTTTGGCTAAACTTGCCGCCATTACTACGTTAGCCGTACCTGTTACCGATGCTTCGTCTAACAGCATATAAGCGCCTTTCAGGTTTTCAGCATTTACCGAAAAGAAACTGTCTTTGTTATCGTAGTGAAATTGTGCGCCTAATTTTTCAAAGCCTAAGAAGTGAGTATCTAATCTTCTGCGACCAATTTTATCGCCACCGGGGCGAGGCATATAGGCTTTTTTATAGCGCGCCAGCAACGGCCCGATAATCATAATAGAACCTCTTAAACTCGATGCTTTCTTACGATATTGCTCGCTTTGTAAAAATTCAAGATTAATGTCTTTAGCCTGAAACGTATAAGTATCTTCATTTTCTTTGGTAACTATTACGCCCAAATCTTTCAGCAAATCAATTAAGGCATTTACATCTACAATATTCGGAATATTGGAAATGGTAACTTTCTCGGGCGTTAACAATACGGCACACAAAATTTGCAGCGCTTCGTTTTTGGCGCCTTGCGGAGTTATTTCACCTCTCAGTTTTTTACCGCCTACTACTTCAAATGTATCCATGTGCAGGTTTTATTTACGTTTGAAATTACGATTCTGATTGTTGCGGCCGCCACCACTATGCTTTTGGCCTCTGAAATTTTTGCCTTTGCCGCCATGACGAGGCCTGTCATTATCGCGTGGGTTTCTGTTGCTGATTTTGTATTGCTGAATATCTGCATCGGGCGCTAATTCCAGTTCGCCTTTCGATAAAATTTTAAGGTCTTCGCGAATTACTTCATCGCTTACATTTTCTTTGTTCCAGTTGTTGTGAACCAGCTTCATGTAGTTTGCCAGGTGTTGCAAATACAATTGTTGTTTTTCTTTTTCTTCAAAAGTTTTAGCCTTCTCCATCATGCGCTCTATGTTTTTGCCATAATGCTTAAACGATAGTTTATGGTGCGGGTAAGGCAGCGGGTCAGGCTTGCGCTCTATGAGTTCACGCTCGGGCTTTGGATAAGGCGATTCTATATCAATATCATAATCGGCCATGATATAAATATGGTCGTATAGTTTGTGCCGGAAATCATCAACATTTCTTAAATGCGGATTAATGGTACCCATTAATTCAATAATCATTTGAATGCGCTCGTTGCGCATTTTCGGGTCTTCAATTTTGGCAACATACTCAACCATTTCTTGTACATGGCGGCCATATTCGCGCATAATTAATTTTCCTCTGCTGGTATTATAAGGCATAAAAGATATTTTGTTTTTTAAAAAATGTATTGCTGAAAAGAATCGAAACTGAAGAACATTTTATTTACCGAAACCTGCCGGAGGGAGCGCAGGGATAAACAATTGGTTTCAATTAGCGGGGTAAAGGTAAGAAAAGAAATTTGAGTTTGTATTGGTGAATAATCTCAGGTATATCGTGTATTGAAGTAAGAGCCTGCTCAAATTTTTATCTTTCTATCCATAATGAAGAGCCTCTTGAGCGAAGCCTTAGTTCACGAGATACTTCTTTCGCCAACATCACAAAGAATACCATTATTTATACTGAAATTTGTGTCCTAAATTTTCAGTATTATGCAAATAATTAATCCGGCTACAGAAGCTGTAATTACAAGTTTACAGGAAGATGCTAAAGAACAAATTGCCGCGAAATATGAAGCCGCGAAAAGTGCGCAAAAAAGTTGGAAGCAAGTTTCAGTTCAGCATAGAGTTGAAGCCATTCAAAAATTCTCTGAATTATTAGAAGCAAATAAAGAAACGCTGGCACAAACGCTTACTGATGAAATGGGGAAACCTTTGCAGCAAGCTCGGAATGAAATTAATGCAGCCAAAGGCAGAATAAAATTTTTTATTGACAATAGCGGGAAATGGCTGAGCGATGAAGTGTTGTTACAAGACACAGGCATGACCGAAAAAATCGCTTTTGAGCCATTAGGTGTAATTGCCAATATTTCAGCATGGAACTACCCTTATTTAGTTGGGGTAAATGTTTTTATTCCGGCATTAATTTCGGGCAATGCGGTTTTATACAAGCCTTCAGAATTTACTACACTTACT
>CAYSGX010000128.1:0-7749 GCA_964430605.1 uncultured Chitinophagaceae bacterium | reverse complement strand
GCTTAATTTCAGCCTCAATGCTACCGATAGCCGGTTGAATGAAGTAGTAATTACCGGTACGATGAAAGAAGTATCGAGAAGCGAGAGCGCTATCGCGGTAGAAATTTTTTCACCTAAGCTGTTTCAGAAAAATCCGGTAAATAATATTTTCGAATCGCTGCAAATGGTCAATGGCGTGCAGCCACAGGTAAACTGCAATGTTTGCGGCACGGGCGATATTCATATCAATGGAATGGAAGGCGCTTACACAATGGTTACTATAGATGGTATGCCCATCGTGAGCAGCCTTTCTACGGTATATGGATTAATGGGTATTCCCAATAGTTTAATTCAAAGAGTGGAAGTGGTAAAAGGCCCGGCTTCTACTTTATATGGGTCTGAAGCAGTAGCAGGCGTTATTAATATCATTACTAAAAACCCTAAGAACGCGCCTTTGTTTTCGGTTGATGTTTTTGGCACTACGCAAGCCGAATGGAATGCCGATATTGGTTACAAAGCGAAAATTAAAAGAGCCAATACTTTGCTTGGAGGCAATGTTTTTTTCTTCAACAATCGCATAGATGTAAACAACGATAATTTTACTGATATTCCGCTGCAAAAAAGATTTTCGGTATTTAATAAATGGACGTTCGATAGAAAAGATAACAAGACTACCTCTATTGCAGCGCGATGGTTTTATGAAAATCGTTTTGGAGGCGAAATGCAATGGAACGAATCATTTCGCGGTGGAGATAGCATTTATGGCGAAAGCATTTATACCGATAGGGTAGAGGTGCTGGGCAATTATGATTTGCCGGTGAAAGAAAATATTAAGCTGCAATATTCTTACAACTATCATCATCAAAATTCGGTGTATGGCGATATGACTTATATAGCCACGCAACAAATTGCTTTTGCCCAGTTGCTCTGGAATAAAAGACTAGGCGAGCGCAATGATTTGTTGGTGGGTGTGCCGTTTCGGTTTCAGTATTACGATGATAATACACCTGCCACACAAAACAGCGAGTTGAAAAATGAACCCGATAAAGTTTTGCTGCCCGGTATTTTTGTGCAAGATGAAATATTAATACACGAAAAATTCACCACGCTTATCGGCTTGCGATATGATTATAATAACAGGCATGGCAGTATTCTGTCGCCACGTATTGGTTTTAAATACAAAATAAATAATCAAAATACCATCCGCTTGTCGGGTGGTAATGGTTTCAGAGTGGTAAATCTTTTTACAGAAGACCATGCGGCATTGACGGGTTCAAGAGATGTGGTGATAGAAGAAGATTTAAAGCCCGAACGCTCATGGAATGCCAACCTGAATTATCAAAAATTCTTTACGCTGAAAAGTGGTTTTATCAGTGCCGATGCCAACTTGTTTTACACCTACTTCACCAATAAGATTATAGCCGATTTTTTAACCGATAACGAGAAAATTATTTATACCAATTTGTCGGGATATGCCGTGTCGAGAGGTTTCAGCATGAATACAGAAATGAACCTGAGCAATGGATTTAAAACCATGGCAGGCTTCACCGTTGCCGATGTTTTTCAGATAGAGAAAGACAGCGCGGGCAATAATGAAAAGCTACCACAATTGCATAACCCTTTGTTTTCGGCAACATTCAGCATCAGTTATAATCATCAGAAAACAGGACTTGGTTTTGATATTACCGGAAGAGTAAACGGCCCCATGTTATTACCTGTTTTAGAAAACGATTTCAGGCCTGAAAGCTCGCCCTGGTATGGGCTAATTAATTTTCAATTAACTAAGACCTTTAAACAAGGGTTTGAAATTTATGGCGGGGTAAAAAATATTCTGAACTTTCTGCCTCAAAACCCATTGATGCGTCCTTTCGATCCATTCAACAAACAAGCGGGCGATGTGGTGAACAACCCGTTTGGCTATACTTTCGACACGGCCTACAATTATGCGCCTATGCAGGGTGTAAGAGGTTTTTTAGGGGTTAGATATACTTTGAAGAAGTAATGATTTTCTTTCAGAAATTGTATCTACAGGGATTATACTTTGATAATTAGTAAATCTAATTCTGTAAGTACCTCAAATTTTTTATCGGCAGTAATTATGGGTATCTGAAAGAATATTGCAGTAGCAGCAACAATTGCATCAGGAAGTTTAAATTTGTAGTTGCGCCTTAATTCTATTGCTGTTGATTTAATATCATTATTTAGCTCAATAATAAAGCAGTCATCTAAGAGCTTTTTTGTCTTTTTTATTTCATCTGCGGAAAATTTTGAGTATGAAAGCATTTCCATCTCAGTTACGAATGAAACAAAAATATCTTTCCCTTCTAATAACAGGTCAATACCTTCAACACCCTTTTGCAGGTAAATGAGAACATTTGTATCTATTACATAATCACTGCCACTCATTTCTTACCTTTTTTTGATAAGCCAAACCATCAATGTCCCATTTCACTTTACCGAAATGTTTAGAAGCATCGAAGCCTTTCTTTTTTCTTCTGATTTTAATAAGAGCTTTTTCTATTTCGGCTTTGCTACTGCCCGCTTTTATTTTAACAATCATATCGCTTTCATTTATTGTAAATATAAACAATAATCAAGTGCTTCATCAGCATTAATTTTGTTTTAATACGCATTATACAAAACAAAATTTCCTGTATTAAACCTTATTTCTTTTCTCGTGCACTGCTTCCGCAAACCATAAAAACTCTTTTATAAAATTGTTGGTTTTGATGGCAAAAGTTTCGTCTAACAGTTTACCGCTTTCATCAAATTTACCTTGTACCTGAGGCACTAAATACATGCCGGGCATACAATAGCCGCCAATACCTAAAACTAATTGCTGCATTTGAATAGCTCCGCGAATGCCACCTAAGCCTCCCGTACTTACTGAAGCCACGCCAATTACTTTTTTAGAAAACTCATTTTCTTTCAGGTATTCTAAAGCGTTTTTCAGCGAAGCAGAATAGCTGCCGTTATATTCGGGCGAAACAAAAATATAGGCATCGCTGCCGGCTATTATTTCAGCAAAATCTGCCAAGCCCTTTGGCGGGTTTGGATGTTTTTTTAACACTTCTTCAAATACCGGAAATTGATATTCAGCTAAATCGAGCAAGTGTATTTCGTGATGGGTTTGGTTTTTCAGTGTTTCAAATAAATTCAAACTCACACGGTGCGATTGCCTGTTAATTCTGGTGCTTCCTGATATAATAGAGATTTTCATCCTGATTTTTTTAATGCCGATGTTACAATTTACTTTTTGTTAATGCTAATTTATTTCTGCAAATATCTTAATCATTATTTGTTCTGTAATGTATGCCTGAAATAATTTGCTATAGTATATTTCAATTTTACATTACGCTAACAATCATTATAACTAAAAATAAAAAGACTCAAACAAAAGTCAATAACTCTTGTTCAAGTCTTTTCATTTAAAATAATAGCATCAAGTAGCTGCGTAGTAAGATTTTTAAAGACATGGTTTTATCACAACACAAAACCCAACACACTTACACATGTCTTTGTCAACACCACATTCAACTCCTCATCATTTTCACACTTAACATTACAAGATATAATGCTACACTCAACCGCACAATCATTTCCACTTCACACACACTTCAACCTTAAATTGCCGATACTTGATACTATTGTGTTACTTTACTAAAATATTTTTACATCAACGATACTTTTAACCGGTATCATAGCACCACCCTTTAGTACAATACTTTCTTCAGTGGCTGCCCACACGGTTGTTTTTACCTCATTAATACCTTCCTGTGTTTTAAATACAATAGTTACTTTGTCTTTAAAACAATTGCCCAGCAACATAGCCGTGTGCAGCAAAATGGTACGTTGAATTTTTTGAGACTCTTCGCTAATAACATCTTCGCTTTCGAAGGTTAAAAACGGTATAAATTCTTTCTCAATCATGTTGTTAACAGATAACTCTCTCATAGTTCCATCCTCCTCATTTAATTTTTACTTCCGGGTTAAAAAAATATTTATTTCATAAGCTGTTTTTTAATAGTGGTTGCAAAACACAATAGTATGTTATATCCATTTCATCAAATCCATCATCACATCAACACACCACTGTGTTTTACAACAATAAAAGATTTAAAATGAAATATCAATAATTGAATTAATTGGAATAAACCTGCCATCGTTCAGTATTACATACTGCCCGGTACTCATCCACAGCGAAGTTTCAATAAACTGTTCGCCCGAATTGGTTTGAAAACTAATCTTTACTTTTTTGTGGTAAATTTTGCAAAGCAATGCAATTTGATCTAACTGCTGTTTGCGCTTCTCAATGAAGTCTTTATGCAGAGAAAGTTTTTCACTTCTTATTCCCGCTCGTTCCAATCTTTTTTTGCGTAATAGTTCCGCTCGCATAGTTTGCATATTTTCCTCCGAGTTTGTAGTCTTATACTGAAAAGTTTAAAATAGGTTTCAGTTTTCTGAAAATAAAATTATTACCTAAGTAGTTTCTGCGAACCATTATAAATACAATATGTTAAACGGGTACAATTAATATTCAAAATGAAAAAAACCTTAGTAATTGGCGCTTCGGAAAATCCTTCACGGTACGCTTATTTAGCCATAACCAAACTATTGCAGCACGGGCACGAAGTAGCAGCAATAGGTTCAAAAGAAGGCAACGTAAATGGCGCGAAAATAGAAACACAACATCTGCCTTTTAACGATATAGATACCATAACGTTGTATATTAATCCTGTTATTCAAAAAGAATACTACGATTATATATTCAGCCTGAAACCAAAGCGTATCATTTTTAACCCGGGTGCTGAAAATTTTGAATTAAAGAAACTTGCCCGGCAACATGGTATCGAAACGGAAGAAGCATGTACCTTAGTAATGCTTTCTACAAATCAATATTAAACACTAAATTCAAAACTCAATTACTGATAACATAAAACTTAAAACAATAAACATGAATTACACCGAACCAATGTTGCGCGATGGCGCACTTAAAGACCAAACTATTTTAGTTACCGGTGGCGGCACCGGGTTAGGCAAATCAATGGCAAAATACTTTTTGCAATTAGGTGCGAATGTTGTGATTACCAGCCGCAAGCAAGATGTGCTGGATGCTACTGTAAAAGAATTTGAAAATGAAGGCGGAAAGATTATTGGAATCGCCTCTGATGTACGTAAATACGAAGAAGTAGAAAACGTATTAAAAACAGCCGTAGATACCTTCGGAAAAGTAGATGTATTAGTAAATAACGCGGCAGGAAATTTTGTAAGCCCGACCGAGCGTTTATCGCATCGTGCTTTTGAATCTGTTATCGGTATTGTATTGCAGGGCACTGTAAACTATACTTTAGCTTGCGGAAAGCATTGGATAGCCAACAAACAACCTGCTACGGTTTTAAGCATTGTAACCACTTATGCTTTCACGGGTTCAGGTTATGTAGTGCCATCGGCCTGTGCCAAAGGTGGCGTGTTACAGATGACCCGTTCATTAGCTTCTGAATGGGGCAAACATAAAATCAGGTTAAATGCGGTTGCCCCCGGGCCATTTCCTACCAAAGGTGCGTGGGATAGATTATTCCCAAAAAACCTGCAAGATAAATTCGACCCGGCCAAGAGAATACCCGTGGGCAGAGAAGGCCACCATCAGGAATTAGCCAACCTTTGCGCTTATTTAGTCTCTGATTTTTCAGCTTATATCAATGGCGAATGTATTACTATAGATGGTGGCGAGTGGATTCGCGGAGCAGGACAATTTAACGACTTTGAATTAGTAACGCCCGAAATGTGGGATATGGTAGAGCAAATGACAAGAGGAGCAAAGTGATTTTTAAATTTATGTAGTAAATAATATTGTTGCTCATCGAATGCTTTTTGTACATTAGACTGACAATTAATGAAGATGATTAAACATGTTTTTACAACATTTTTCTTTGTAATAATCTATAAATTTATCTTTTCACAAGATTCATCAGAAATAGCTGTTTCCAATACTTTGGTAAATATCAATTGGAAGCCGGTTAAAGTTGTTGAATTTTTCAATGGCGAAACAACAGTTTATTCAGATTCTTGTACGCAAAAAAATGGCTACAAGTCTCTTAATGGATTTTGGCGTGTTTACCCAATATTTTCAGAAGATTCTTTATTCACTTTTAATATCAAAAGGCTTACTAATACGCTGCAAGAATATACTATCGGGAATAAGGGTAAATGGTATGTGAAAGACAATTCTCTGGTTGTTAATTTACATCCACTGTCTAAACAATATGAACAGGAAAACGAAAATCCGATTTTCTTTGGTGACATGAATATTTTGATGCTAAATGATACTGAATTAATAGTAGAAAAATCTATTGACCGGTTGGGTAAATGGAAAAGAACTTTCTATTTCAGAAAAGATTAGCTTTTGTCTTGCTGTAAATTTAAAACCCTGCAAGAATTTTAAATATTGCGGGGTTTTGTATTTTTAGTTTTGTTATTAAGATTTTACAAAAGTGAAAATATTAACAATCTATAAATGAAGAATTTGATACAATGTAGAACAGAAGAGAATACGCAGGTAAATTTTATTTGTATTTTATTTCAAAGAAGAATAAAAAAAATATTCATTTCATTTTTTTTGCTTATTTGTCTGTCAATTAATTGTTCATCAGAGCATAGAAAAATTGAAAATAGAAATACTATTGATGATGACACGATAATAAATAACGATTCTTTAATCAATACAGATGTAGTTACTATAAAAATTGGAGCAGTTGGAGATATAATGGCTCATCAAACGCAACTTAATGCTCAAAAACAAGAAGATGGTACTTATGATTTCAATAACAACTTTCAGAAAATGAAATTGTTATTTGAAAGTACTGACGTACTTATTGGTAATTTAGAAACCACATTTGCAGGTAAAGAAAATGGATTTCAGACATACCCGTTATTTAATACGCCTGATGAGCTTGCATCAGCGATGAAAAATGCAGGTTTTTCTGTTGTTTCAACAGCTAATAATCATTTGTACGATAGCGGGGCAAAAGGTGTTTTAAGAACTATTGATGTTTTGCAACAAAATAATATGTATGTAATTGGAACAAGAAAAGATACCTTAACGCCAAACTATTTAATCAGAGATATAAAAGGAATAAAGATTGGCTTTGTTGCTTATACTTACGAAAGTTCTAATGCAGAAAACTACAAATCAATTAATGGTATAAGGGTCGATAAAGATTATGAAAAACTAATAAATTCTTTTAATCCTGGAAATTTAGACAATGAGTTACTGGTAATTGATAGTATTATTCAAAAAATGAAATATGAAGGAGCTGAAATTATCATTTTCGTTGTTCATTGGGGTGATGAGTATGCGCTTATTCCCAATAAGTATCAAAGAAAAATAGCTCAAAAACTTAATGAATTTGGTGTGGATATAATTTTTGGCAGTCATCCACATGTTGTACAACCAATAGAATTTATTAAAAATGACAGTACTGACAAAACTACTTTTGTTGTATATTCTATGGGGAATTTTATTTCAAACCAGCGTTATGAATCATTACAAAATTATCATACTGAGGATGGGCTTTTTGTAATGGTTGAACTTCAAAAAAACATTGATGAGAAAGCTTTACATTTTAAATCTATAAAATATGAGCCAACTTGGGTTCATAGGTATCAAAAGGCTAAGAAATATTATTTTGAAGTTCTTCCTGTGGCAAATATTTTAAATCAAATTGAGTTAGATACAATTTATGATTCGAATACATTCGAGAGATTGAGAAA
>CAYSGX010000127.1:0-7854 GCA_964430605.1 uncultured Chitinophagaceae bacterium | reverse complement strand
GGTAGGTTGCCGAGGAAGATGCCACTAACAGTACACTGTCGGCAACACATACGGTATCTCTTCCATTGATAAACAGAACAGTTGTTTTTGCCGGGCTTTCATATACCCTCACCGTATCTGTAGTTTCTACCCTTGATTTTTCTCTCCTGATAATTGTAATGGAGCCATTTACACCTCCGCCTCCCGGTGCTGAAGTAGAAAAGTTATATATGCCACCTCCGCCATTTCCATTATTCTGATTTATTGACAGCGTAGCTAATCCGCCATTATCATCGTTTGAAACAGGATCATAATCAAAAAACTGAATAGCGAAAGACTGGTCTTGTAAAACAAAATCTAAACCGCTCCACGAAACATTTCTGGTATCATCTTCTCTTGGCGGATTAACAGAACTGGAGCCTGATGCCAAAACAAAATACGGATCGGGCTGGGCAGTACAGCCTAACAGTGGCAAGTCGGGCTCTTCAACATCGCCACAAAACCAGTTACCTACAACAGTGCCGCTAACATCTGTAACTACAAACTCCATAGTTTTAGTAATTAATGTCGGGTAATACTCACCTTCACCTTCATAACATTCTGTTGGCGGGTTTTGTAAGGCTGAAGTATTACCATTACCAAAATCCCACTCAAATTCATTTGGGTTTACAGCAGGGTTAGGCGTTACCTCATTTGCGACAAAATCAACGCATACTGTATCGCAACCTTCGGTGGGCGTAAAACTGAAAAACGGATTGCCGCCTGCTGACAGTATGGTTACTTTAAATGGAATTACTTCAGGTTGGGTTTGACAAATACCACTGGCGCATCCTGTACCATAAAGTAAAACGTTTACAATTTTGGTTCCGGGTGCATCAAAGGTGCTGCCACATAATCTAATACAACCCCAGCGGTTTTGTTGTGGGCTGTAGTTACAATTATTTTGAAACTGGTTGCATGTCCAGGAAAACCCGCTAACACAATTATTCAAAGAGGAAACCTGAATATTGTTTATTGTTGCTGTTACACCGGAGGTTACAAGCTGCAAAGGCATTAAGAAGCTAATTACAGTATCGGTATATTGTCCTTGAAATATTGCTATTGAATCGGGAAATATTCCTAATGATGTAGGAGTAGGGTTTTGAACCAATGATTGGTCGGGAGTGCAAGTGCCACATGTTTGTGCTGAAGGGCATACTTGCGAAAAAAGCAGCGTGTGAAATAAAATTGACACGCACAGTAATAAAGTCTTTTTCATAAACTCATTTTAATAAACGGGTGGAAAGCTATAAATAAATTCTTAAAATGCAATACCGCAATTCACATAATTGAAAATACAAACTGTTGAATAGAAAACATTTATAAAATTCGTTTTATGACCAGGATATGATTTGAATATTTTTTGCATTAAGTTTTGTTTTATGAAAAACGCTCTTATTTTTGACAAACTTTGTTAAACTAAGTTAAACTTAAATCAATCAAAAATAATCTCACCCAACTTAAATTAATCAAAACACATGTACTACATGAAAACTATTTTATCGGCAATGTTGCTTTTTTTATTTGCAACAGTTTATGCACAGGATAAAGCCATCATTAAAGGAAATGTAAAAGATGCTAAAACAGGCGAGCCTCTGTATGGAGTAAATGTTTATTCTGCCAAAGGTGTGGGTACTACTACCGATTTCGATGGAGACTTTCAGTTGAAGCTCGACCCCGGCACTTATGAAATAAAGATTTCTTTCGTAAGCTACAGGGACATTAAAAAAAGTGTAACTGTTGAAGCAGGCCAAACTTTAACGCTCAATGAAAAATTAGAAACGAGTACCATTGAATTAGGCACAACTGTTATCTCTGCTTCAAAATATGAAAAGAAACTTTCCGAAGAAACTGTTTCAATAGAAGTATTGGGTTCTAATCTGATTAAGAATTCTAACTCATTGCAGGCAGATGATGCTATGGAAAAAGTGCCGGGCGTTACTGTAGTAGATGGGCAAGCGAGTATTCGTGGCGGTAGCGGCTGGAGCTATGGCGCAGGTAGCCGTGTTGCAGTAATGGTAGATGATATGCCTTTCATGTCGGCCGATGCTGCTGATGCTAAATGGGGAGCGATGCCGGTAGAATTGATTGAACAAATAGAAGTTATCAAAGGTGCAGCTTCTGCATTATATGGTTCTTCTGCATTAAACGGTATCATAAATGTAAGAACCGCTTGGCCTAAAAACGAGCCTGTAACAAAAATCACCATGTCCACAGGAGTGGCTCAAAATCCGAGTTATAAAAGTTTATCAGATACTATTAGTGAAGCTATGTGGTATGGAAGAGACCAACCAAAAATGGGTGGCATTTTGGTTTCTCACAGCAGAAAAATTAAATCTTTTGATTTAATATTAGGAGGGGCATATAACGGGAGAACCAGCCATTTGTTAGGCGATGGAGCTACTGAAACAAGATTAAGCGGTAAGCTAAGATTCAGGCCTAAAAATGTTAGAGGCCTCTCAATGGGAACTACTTACAATATCAATAATAATGTCGGCAGTACTTTCTTTTTATGGAATGGCTTAGACAGTTTGGCTTATACGCCATTTCCAAACTCAGTTACACAATACAGAACGTTGAGAATAAATTTCGATAATTGGATTACCTATTTCGATAAACACGATAATCAATTCAGCTTAAAAACAAGATATTTTAATGCGACAAATACTAATAATACAGGGCAAGGATCTGTGCCTCAACAATATTTTGGTGAGCTTCAGTATCAAAGAAGGTTTGTACCTATTGATTTGAATATTGTGGGAGGTATATCGGGTTACTATTCCTGGATAAGACCTCCTAAAGGAGATACTACTTCCATCTTAGGAGATAAAGCTAACACTAATGCTTCTAATGCTTCGGTATATTTTCAGGCCGACAAAAAATTCTGGGATAAATTATCGGTTGCATTTGGAGTAAGATGGGAGTACTTTACGATTGACACATTTGCCGACTATTCTATTTCTTATTTCGGAAAAACAAAAATTCCAGCAGTATTGCGCTTAGGGCTAAATTACCAAGCAGCAGAAGCGACCTACATAAGAGCTTCTATTGGTCAAGGGTATCGTTTCCCTACTATTGCTGAAAAATTTGTCAGAACGAATGTTGGTGCCGTAGGTATATATCCAAATCCTGCATTAGAACCTGAAACAGGTTGGAGTGCCGAGGTGGCAGTGAAGCAAGGGATAAAATTGGGTAGCTGGTTGGGTTATGTTGATGTTGCAGGTTTTGTAAATCAATATAAGAACATGATGGAGTTTACTTTCGCTGGGGTTGGGTGGGGTTCGTTTAATCCGAACTATGATAGAAACGATCAAACTAAAACTAAAGATCCTTTAGAAGGAGCAGGGTTCTCTTCTCAAAATGTAGGAAATACAAGAGTTATAGGAGGAGAATTGACCATATTAGGAACGGGTAAGTTATTTGATAAAATACCTATGACTATTCTTGCAGGATACACTTATGTAAACCCGAAAAATTTGAATTGGGATGACACCTTATTTATTTATGATAAATTTGGTAGTGTTTTTGAAAAAGGAAGTGGCACCTATGCAGAAAGTTCTTCATCTACAGAAAACACTTTGAAATATAGAAATAACCACACCTTCAAATTTGATATGGAATTAGGCTTCTATAAAGAAAAAATTGGAGTTGGTTTAAGTATTCAATACACAAGTTTTATGCAAAATATTGATAAAGTTTTTGTCGAAACTTTTACACAATTTGAAGGAGGTTTACTTGGAAGTACAAGTGCTTTTTCTGCTTTAAGAGATTTCAGAGCCAATAACGAAAGAGGCAATACATTAATTGACCCCCGTATCTCATACAAATTCAACGATAAAGCAAAATTGACGTTTGTGTGCAAAAATGCTTTAAACCAACAGATTATGGAGCGCCCGGCATTTTTAAGCCTTCCAAGAAACTACAATATTCAATTAGACTTAGAGTTTTAAAATTTATAAAACAGCATTACTTTAAAACGGGTTGTTCTTAAAAGGCAACCCGTTTTTATTTTGTCAACAAAGTGTTCACTCAGTCAACTAATTCTATAGAGTTATTAAAAGCAATTTCTGATATTTTTGCGCACAACCAAAAACCGTTACATGAAACTAATACAAACAGCTATTCTGTTATTTGCTTTTTGGATTTCAGCAGTCGCGCAGGAAGGGACAGTGAAAGGGCTTATTAAAGATGCCGAAACAAAAGAGCCTATGATAGGCGTGAATATTCTTTCAGAAAGCGGTGCGGGCACTGTTACCGATTTAGATGGAAGATATGAATTGAAAATTCCCGCAGGGCAAAACCAGATTGAATACAAATTTGTTGGCTACAGCACCAGTAATAAAAAAGTCAGGGTAGAAGCCGGTGAAACTATTGTTCAGGATATAAATATGTTTCAGGAATCGCTGAACCTTGGCTTAGTTGTAGTAAGTTCCAGTAAATACGAAAAGAAAATTGACGAAGAAATTGTTTCTATGGAAGTAATGAAACAAGACTTCGTTGAAAATTATAATGCTGTTACTGCCGATAAGGCTTTAGCAAGAATACCGGGCGTAAATTTGGTGGGAGAGCAAATTAATATTCGCGGAGGATCAGGTTATTCTGGTGGTGCAGGCAGCAGGGTATTAATGTTGTTAGATGGCTTGCCGTATCTCGCTGCACAATCGGGCGCGGCAGATTTAAACTCCTTACCAATGGAGAACTTGGAGCAGATTGAAGTGATTAAAGGTGCAGCTTCATCCATGTATGGCTCATCGGCATTAAATGGATTAATCAACGTAAGAACCGCATGGCCTAAAGCCGAACCTTATTCTAAGCTTACCATGTTCTTTGGAACCTACAGCAACCCACACCCCAAAGGCAAAAAACATTTGGTATGGTGGGAAAACCGTCCCATGTTTGGAGGTATGAATTTCGCTCACAGAAAGAAATTTAAAACCTTTGATTTCGTTGTAGGCGGCAGCTATAGTGAAGATCAAGGATATTTATTCGCTTCAGATGTAAGACGGGTAAGAACCATGATTAAAACCCGTTGGAGACCAAAAAATGTAGAAAACCTTACGCTTGGATTAAATTCAAATCTTTCATCTACTGGCGGTAGTTTCTTTTTTCTTTGGGGAGATTATGGAGATACTTTAGGAAGAAATATTAGGACAACAAACCCAAAATATCCATTTATTGATGAAAAATGCCAGTGCCTGGACAGTTTGGCTTATACACCACAGGAAATAAGTACGGCTACTTCAATCCCGGTAATTTTAGACCCCTATGTAACTTATTTCGACAAGAAGAATAATATGCACAGCCTTAAAGGCAGGTACTTTTTCATTCGCCAAAGGGCCAGTAACGGAGAAGATACCGATGCGGCTTCATACTACGGAGAATATACTTTTCACAGCTCTCTGAAAAAATTGGGGTTAGATTTTGTTACGGGTGTTTCGGCAACTCATGCTTACATTACCAGTAAAATCACCGGCACACCCAAGAGTGATAATGCGGCAGTATTCCTGCAAATAGATAAAAAGTTTTGGGACAGGCTTACCTTAACTTTTGGCGGAAGATTTGAATATATCAAACTTGACTCGTTACCATCTTTTTACAAGCCTATATTCAGAGGAGGGTTTAATGTTCAGGCTGCAGAAGGCACTTATATAAGAGCTTCTGCCGGGCAAGGGTTTCGTTATCCCAGCGCTTCTGAAATATTTACCACTACAATCAGAAACGGCATAACGGTAATACCAAATCCGGCATTAAAAGAAGAAACCGGGTGGAGTTCTGAAGTGGGTATTAAACAAGCGTTTAAGATTTCCAAATGGTATGGATATATGGATGTTGCAGGCTTTTTATCCCGTTATTATGATATGATAGATTTTGCATTTGCCAGTACCGGCCAGTTGGCTTTCCAGGCGCAAAACCTGTTAGATACCGCGCAAATCGCGGGCTTTGAAGTCTCTACCATTGCTCAGGGAAAATTATTTGGCATACCATTTAATTTTTTAATCGGTTATACATTTATTGACCCGGTAGAGTTAACCACAGCGGCAAAAAATGATACTACAAGAAAGAATATTTTGAATTACCGTTCGCGCCACACTGCCAAAGGCGATATTTCCGCGACTTATCAAAAAGTTTCTTTGGGTTTAACAGGAACTTATGCAAGCTTTGTAACTAATTTAGACCGTAACGTTTCCGCATTTGCAGGTATCAGAGAGTTTAGAAGTAAGTACAACAAAGGCCAGGCTATATTCGATATCCGTTTAGGATATGATTTAAGTGAAAAATTCAGAGTAATGTTACTCGCGAAAAACATACTGAATACACAATACATGATTCGCCCGGCATTCATTGAGCCGCCAAGAAATTATACGGTTCAGGTTTCTTATGATTTCTAGCGGTTAATTTTTTCAACGCTGTTTTGCAGCGAGATGGGTTTATAAACCCACTACTGTTCGAAACCCTGTTTTTTTTACCTTTTGCCATAGGTTAAAACCTATGGCATTTTTTTGATAAAAGGACTTTTTGCTTTAAAAAGCGGACTAAAGTCCACTCAAAAAATACCGTTTTTCAAGGTTTCGTACACTTGAGGTTTAAACCCCATCGCTAATGATAAAAGCCTGTTGATGTGCACAAATGATATTTGGCAAACAACTATTGCATTGATTTTAGATTTTCCCAAACACTATCCATTTTTTCGTTTGAGGTAATGTTGTAATCGGCTGTTTCAATTTGTTGTTCAATATATTCTATGCGCTTGGTAGTAAGCGGGTGTGAACTTAAAAATTCCAGTTGACCGGGCATATCGCCTTCTTTCATTAATACTTCGAAAAGCTTTACCATGCCATTTGGATCTATTTGGTTGTGATATAAAATTTTCAACCCTTCTTTATCGGCTTCTTCTTCCAGTTTTCTTGAATACGAAAGGTTTTTAAAACTATTAATATTTTCAAGCAGCACAGCCGTTATGCCATTTACATCGTTCAGTAATACTGAAATAAAAATGTATGACGATAAACTTCTGAAAATACTGCGCAACGAATGGCGGTGATTTACATGCGATACTTCATGCGCCAATAATCCAATCAGTTCAGCATAATCTTCCATTTCATCTATAATGCCCGAGTAAATAATGATGTAGCCTCCCGGCATGGCAAAAGCATTTTTCTGATTCACATCTACCACTACCATTCTTAAAGTATAAGGTGTTTGAAAATCAATATCGCTCACCAGTTCATTCACCAGTTTTGTTTTGGACGAATCAATGGTATAGGTTTTAATCATGTTGCCATACACCACTTCGCCCAGTTGTTCTTCATATTGCTGCGGAATAAACCGTGCAGACATTTCGCCAAAAAATGGCACCACAAAAAAGTATAATGCGGCAACCGAAACCACTAACAACGCTACAATAGCAAGTATTCCTTTCCAGCCTGAACCGGCAACCTTTTCCAGAAAATTTTTACCACTGATTTTTGGAAAAGCAGTTTTAAAATTTCGCACGAAATCTTCCGAAGTAATATCCAGCAACTCGCCCGTTTCATTGTTTAAACGAATCAGCACTCTGTTGCTTCCTATAAATTCAGCTTTGCTCAACTCAACCGCATTCACTATTCTGGCAACATTATAATCGCGGGTATGCAACACCAGCCTGTCTTCCTTAATAGTTACATTCACCACATTTACTTTGGCAGATAAGCCATCAAAATAGTTGCCCTCAAAAACAGTTGTCATGTTGTATAAAATTCAAAGTTCAAAACTCAAAATTCAAAGAAATAAGTACTTTTCAATACTAAAATGTCTTAAAAAATTTCCCGCAGATTTCGCAAATCACGCTGATAGTTC